>NZ_JBWKYN010000096.1:0-21868 GCF_059423785.1 Arcicella sp. GW458-12-2-14-TSB2
AAACATGTTTGTATTTTGAGAATTTGTATTTTTTCTTGATAAATAGAATGATTTTGACATAAAAATTTGAAATTAAATCATTCTACTGTATTTTAGGGAAATGATAATTGATTTACAATATTTACCCAGTCTCGAATATTTTGTATGTTTACTTCAACACGAAACCGTTGTTATTGAAGCACACGAATATTACGAAAAGCAAAGTTACCGAAATCGTTGTATAATTCAGACAACTAATAAAATTGATACGCTGTCTATACCCGTAAAAAATGGGAATGCAAAGGTATTGATTCGGGATTTAAAAATAGAATATCACCAAGATTGGATTCGCCGACATTGGGGTGCAATACATTCAGCGTACGGAAAATCACCTTTTTTTGAATATTATTCAGAATATTTTAAAAATATTATTGAAAAAAAACCTGACTTTTTGTTCGATTTGAATCTAGAGCTTCTGTCAATTTGTCTGAAACTTTTGCGTCTCGAAAAAAAGATTATATTTACAGAAAAATATGAAAAAAATGTAGAGAACGATTTGAGAAGTAAAATTCACCCCAAAAAAGCATTTTCTACAAATGGAATTTACAAACCTACTGCTTATCGACAGAACTTTGGCAGTGAATTTGTACCTAATTTATCTATCTTAGATTTGTTATTTTGTCAGGGAAGTCAGTCTTTAAAGATACTTCAAAGTTCGATAGAAAATGAACAAAGATTAATTAATTAACGTTTAAGATTTAATTTGGAAGAGATTTACTGAAAGTAATTATTAAGAAAATAACCAGAGATTACCTTCAGCATCAGAGTAAAGAATAATTGGATTTTTCCTGTCACTCTTAACGGTCAACTCTGACGCTCTATAACGCTATAACTCAAAAACTCTAAGCATGGAGGCAAAATTTTCAAACAGAGTAAAAGAGGTTATCTCGCTCGCACGTGAGGAGGCAATCAGGCTTGGGCATGATTACATCGGGACGGAACATCTAATTTTAGGAATGATCAGAGAAGGCGAAGGCATTGCTCTTGATTTAATTAAAAAGTGTGGGACAAGCCTAGATGATTTGCGTGTTACTATAGAACAAGCTACTAAGAGTACGGTTCGATCTACGTACACTATCAAAAACAAACAAGACATTCCGCTTTCAAGACAATGCGAAAAAGTATTGAGAGTAACGTACTTGGAAGCGAGGATTTTTAAAACTAACCTTGTAGGAACGGAACATTTGTTAATGGCTATTCTTAGAGATGAGGACAATTTAGCCAAACAAATTCTTGAGAAGTTCCAGATACATTATGAATTAATTAAGGATATGGTGGAATATCAATCAAACCCTAATATCAAATCGGGTCCGTCTGACACAGATGATAACGATGATGATGCAAGAATGTTTGCAAGCGGAAACGCAGCTGGAGGAAGTTCTACCACCAATAAAGGAACGGAAAAATCTAAAACTCCTGTATTAGATAATTTCGGTAGAGATTTAACAAAAGTAGCGGAAGCGGGTAAACTAGACCCAATTGTTGGTCGTGAAAAAGAAATAGAACGTGTTGCTCAGATTCTTTCGCGTAGAAAGAAAAACAATCCAATCTTGATTGGTGAGCCAGGTGTGGGTAAAACAGCAATTGCTGAAGGACTAGCACTAAGAATCGTTCAGAAAAAAGTATCTCGTGTTTTATTCGGTAAAAGAGTCGTTACCCTTGATTTAGCTTCTTTAGTGGCAGGTACAAAATACCGTGGTCAGTTTGAAGAAAGAATGAAAGCGGTAATGAATGAGTTGGAAAAATCACCTGATGTGATTTTATTCATCGACGAATTACATACTATCGTGGGTGCAGGTGGAGCTTCTGGTTCATTAGATGCTTCGAATATGTTCAAGCCTGCTTTAGCTCGTGGTGATATACAAGTTATCGGTGCTACTACTTTAGATGAGTATCGTCAGTACATTGAGAAAGACGGAGCTTTGGCTCGTCGTTTCCAAACGGTAATGGTAGATGCTACTTCTATTGAAGAAACCATCGAAATCTTGAATAACATCAAGGATAAATATGAAGACCATCACCATGTAACTTATACTGATGAGGCGATAGAACAAGCCGTAAAATTATCTGAACGTTATATCTCAGATAGATTTTTACCTGATAAAGCTATCGACGTGATGGATGAAGTAGGAGCGAGAGTTCATATCTCAAATATTACAGTACCAGAAGATATTGTTCGTTTGGAAGAAGCCATCGAAAATATCAAGAAAGAGAAAAATGCAGTAGTTAAATCGCAGAAATACGAAGAGGCTGCTCAGTTACGTGACCGTGAAAAACGTTTGTTAGACCAATTAGACCGTGCAAAACGTGATTGGGAAGAAGATACCAAACGTCGTCGTTATACCGTATCAGAAGAAAGTGTTGCTGAAGTAATTGCACAAATGACTGGCATCCCAGTGAATCGTGTAGCTGCTACAGAAGGACAAAAGCTTCTGAATATGAATGAAGAATTGCAAGGTAAAGTAATCGGACAAAATCCAGCGATTGCGAAACTTGTTAAAGCGATTCAACGTACAAGAGTTGGCTTAAAAGACCCTAAAAAACCTATTGGTTCATTTATTTTCTTAGGTCCAACAGGGGTAGGTAAAACAGAATTAGCGAAGGTTTTAGCTACTTATTTGTTCGATAAAGATGATGCTTTAGTTAGAATCGATATGAGTGAGTACATGGAGAAATTCAGTGTATCTCGTTTAGTCGGAGCCCCTCCGGGATACGTTGGTTATGAAGAAGGCGGACAGTTAACTGAAAAGATTCGTCGTAAACCTTATGCCGTAGTATTGTTGGATGAAATTGAAAAAGCTCACCCAGATGTATTTAATATCTTACTTCAAGTATTGGACGATGGTATTTTGACTGATGGCTTAGGTAGAAGAGTTGATTTCAGAAATACTATTATCATCATGACATCAAATATCGGAGCAAGAGATTTGAAAGATTTTGGTACAGGTATTGGTTTCTCTACGAAAACTAAAGTAGATGGTTTAGATGATGCAATGAAGGGAACAATTCAGAATGCTTTGAAAAAAGCTTTCTCGCCAGAGTTCTTGAACCGTTTGGATGATGTAATTGTGTTCAATTCACTTGAACGTGAGCACATCCACCAAATCATCGACTTAATGTTGAAAAAGCTATTTATTAGAATCACTAACCTTGGCTATACAGTTGAATTGACTGAAAAAGCGAAAGACTTTATTGCTGAAAAGGGATATGATTCACAGTATGGTGCAAGACCATTAAATCGTGCTATTCAACGTTATTTAGAAGATCCAGTAGCAGAAGAAATATTGAAAGGTGATTTATCTAACGGAGATATAATTTTAGCAGATTATTCTGGCGAAGGGGATACGTTAACACTTTCAAGAATTTTAGCGCCAACAGCAACAGAAGAATAAGCGTTGGTTTTCAGATATAAAGAAGGTCGGTTCATTGAGTTGAATCGACCTTTTTTTGTGCAATTTTATGAGTTTGTTTGTAAGCAAAATAATAGGATTTAAAGCAACAATTGTTCTTTACACTATATTTTACTTCACCATAGATTATAGATGAAAATCTATTCCATAATCATTTGTCGGTACGTAGTAAGATTTCTTTAATTACTTCTTGGTCTTTAGCTATTTGAGCTTTCAGAGCATCTAATCCGCTAAATTTCTGTTCGTTTCTTACTTTTGTAATAAACTCTACAGTTAAGGTTTCTCCGTAAATTTCTTTGCTAAAATCAAAAATATTAACTTCTATCGTCTGATATGTTCCATCAACTGTTGGGCGATTTCCAATATTTAGCATTCCTCCGAAAGTTTCATTATTGTAATGCACTTTTACGGCATACACGCCATCAGTGGGTATCAGTTTCGCAATTTCCCTTACTTGTATATTGGCAGTCGGAAATCCAATGGTTCTCCCTAATTGTTTACCTTTGACAATAAGGCCAGTAATAGCATAGTTCCTACCCAATAGGTGGTCGGCAGACTGAACATTGCCTTCCGATAATGCTTTCCTGATTTTGGATGAACTTACGGCCACATGATCAATATCCTGACGAGCTATCTCTTCGATAGAAAAACCATATCTTGAAGCGTTGCTTTTTAAATAATCAAAACCACCTTCACGATTTCTACCGAAACGATGGTCATAGCCAATTACAAGCGTTTTGGTACCAATCGTGTCAATAAGAATCTTTTGGATGAATTCCTCTGAGGAAAGTTCAGAAAATTCTCTCGTAAAAGGAATAATCAAAAGGTGTTGTACGCCATTTTGTTCCAAGAGTTCAATCTTCTCGTCGAGGGTTGAAAGTAGTTTGATAGCTTGGGTATCAGAAGAAATCACACTGCGTGGATGAGGATAAAAAGTAATAACAACACTTTCTCCTAGCGTTAGCAAAGCAACTTCATTCAAGCGATTTAATATTTTTTGATGTCCAAGATGTACACCATCAAATGTGCCACTTGTTACAACTGCATTCTCTAATTTCTTGAATTCTTGTATTCCGTGATAAACTTGCATTTTTATATTAGCTCAGTTTTAAGTCCTTTTTATTGATAGGATTGCCAACAGAGTTTTATTCTTTACATTAATACTAAAAACCTAATTACCAATAATTAATCAACTTTCCTTTGTTCAATAAACTCTTGAATGGTAAGTGCGTCTTTTACATCAAATGCACCATTTTTTTCCCTCCTAAGTGAACTTAGATAAGCACCCGATTGACAAGCCAGTCCGAAATCTCTGACTAAACTTCTGATATAAGTACCCTTTGAACAAACGATAGAAAATTGGATTTCAGGAAAATTACTACTGTCAATCTCAAACTTAGAAATTTCTACTTCTCTTGATTTAATTTCAATATCAGCATCTGTTTTTCCTTTGCGGGCTAATTCATATAATCTTTTACCATTTACCTGTATGGCTGAGTAAATAGGAGGTATTTGCAAAATCTTTCCCTGAAATTTACTTAATGCTTCTTGAAGTACTACTTCGTTAATATGGTCAATAGGAAATTCTTCGTCAAACTCCGTTTCTAAGTCGATAGAAGGAGTTGTTTTGCCAAATACAAAAGTACCAGAATACTCTTTTTGCTGTGCCTGAAAAGAATCAATTTGCTTGGTCATTTTGCCAGTGCAAAGAATTAATAAGCCTGTTGCCAGAGGGTCAAGCGTACCTGCATGTCCAATTTTTTTAAAGCGACCAGCAAATTTTAATTTCTTTACAACGTCAAAAGAAGTCCAAGTAAGGGGTTTATCAATCAATAAAACCTCTCCAGGGTCTGGAGAGGTCTGATTTGGGTTCAATTTTATAGTTTCTTGATTCATTTTTAATGAGAGCCAGTAGCCGCCAAAACTAGGATGACGATTCCGACAATGATGCGATAAATACCGAAATATTTAAAGCCATATTTATTTAATACTGTGATAAAAAATTTGATTGCTAAAACAGCAACGATAAATGCTACAAGATTGCCAATACCTAAAAGTTTAACTTGTTCTTCTGAAATACTTCCCTCTTCTGAGATAAATTTCAATAATTTATAACCCGTCGCAGCTGCCATAGTGGGTACTGCTAAGAAAAAAGAAAATTCAGCAGCTAATCCTCTGCTTAATTTTTGTTGCATACCCCCCAATATTGTAGCAGCACTTCTGCTCAAGCCCGGAAACATAATTGCTAAACATTGGTACATCCCGATTTTGATAGCAGTAATGTTGTTAATGTCAACTTCTTCAGTAATGATTGGGTTTTTGAACCAGTTATCTACAAATAATAAAATAATACCACCTACCAATAATACAGAAGCAATAAAAACGGGGCTTCCGAGGTGCTCATCAATTAAATCGTCAAATAGTTTCCCAAAAATTAAAGCGGGAACAACTGCCAATGCAAGTTTTACATAGAATTGCCATTTTGAAAAATCAAAAAACTTTTTCCAGTATAACACCACAACAGCTAGAATAGCTCCCAGTTGAATACAAACTTCAAAAAGTTTGGTGAATTTGTCATTTTCAATACCTAAGTAAGAACTCATCAATACCATGTGTCCTGTAGAAGAAATTGGAAGAAACTCTGTTAAACCTTCGATAATAGCAAGAATAATTGCTTGAATTGTTGACATTGATTTAAGGGGTATGTTATTCTAAAATAAATTTACTACTGTAAATCTCTTGATTATTGTTGATTATCACAAGATAAAGCCCTTTTTTCAGGGTCGATAAATCCAAAGAAAATAAATTTTGATTCAATATAGTTTTTTCAAATACTTTATTTCCTAAAAAATCTAAGATTGATACAATGTAATTGTTTGTCTTAGGTAATTGGATTTGTAAAATACTATTGACAGGATTTGGATAAATTTTGATTAAGTTTTTTTCTTGTGAATCAATCGCTAGAATTGCATTTGTTTTGAGTTCAATAGTAGAGAATTGCGATTCCGAAAAAGCATTGATTGCCTTTAATCTGTAAAGATAATTTTGGTTATCTTTAAGTTTAGCATCTGTAAATGTTAATAGGTTTTCTGATTCAAATATTTTTTTAAAATCAGTATCTCCAATTGTTTTTCTTTCTAATATATATTTACTTGCTAATGCTATTTGTTCCCATTGTAATTGAATACTCTCGTGAGTAATCTCTAAGGCTTTCAAATTGGGCATAGCCAATATAATAGGCGTTTGAGCATTACTAATAGTTTCTTGTGAAGCTGTTTTATCACCAAAGGCTTTTATTCGATATGAATATAAAGTGTTGGCTTTTAGATTAGTATCTGTAAACTCCGAAACATTATTAGCCAATGTTTGTATTACAATAAAATCAGTATCAGCACCAGATTTTCGTTCTAATATATAATACGTAGCATTACTAATAGTATTCCATTTGATTTTAAGCACTGAGGTAGATATGATTTCAATATTTAGTATAGGCTTTTCAAGCGTTGAAGGAGTTTTGATTGCAATAATAGCATAATCAGATGATATGGTTTCATTAAGTGCTTGAATTCTATAAGTATATGTAGTATTTTGATTGAGAGTACTATCAGTATATGAGTTAACAGTATTATCAAGTGTCTTAATAATTTGGAAAGGTTTGTCTTGTTCTTGTCTCTCTAAAACATACTTTGTTGCACCCAATATACTTTGCCAAGACAAGTTGACTTTATTATAAAAAACAGGTATGGCTACAAGCTGAGGGTTAGGTAATTTTGTAGGGGCATCAGGGTCCTTGTCTTCAATCTTAACATCTTGAAATGTTAAGGCTTTCACACCAAGATTATTTTGAAGGTAAGGCCCCCCAAAAAAACCTCGTTTTTCAGTGTCATCGTAAGGAAAATATGGAAGTAAATAAGTTAGTTTAGTCGCTGTAGAATTAGATTTTAAAGTAAGTATAATTTTATTTTTATCTGCTTTCCCCGAAACTACTTCACCTAATTTATTATCTAGTAGGAAATAGTTTTTCATGTATTGAGTTACTAAAGAGCCATCATTATTCGTTAATAAAGTGTCATTTTTCCACAGCATTTTTTGATCTTCATCAAATACTAGGGCAATTTCATTTTTTTTGTCTGTCGTATAAAATATCTTTTTTATACTTGGAGAAGAGACACTTTCAACGAATTTCACTCCATAGAAATCCCTTTCTAATCTTCTGAAAATTTCATTGGCAAATTGAATATATCCTTCGTTCGTATAATGAGCTCCATCATAACCATTGTTACCCACAGTGGCGATGCTTTCGATGAAAGGGGCATATTTTTCCTGAATTTTTCTTTGATAATCCCTTAATGTACCTGAGCCGTATTTTTTATAGGCAATTGAGTTTATCTGGAATATGTAATACTTGTTGAGATTAGCGTAATCTTGTCTCCAACTATTAAAAAGTTTGTCAAATTTGGTAGGCCAGTTTTCAGGTTCGTTTTCGGCAATATCATTTTCCCCTTGCCAAAAAAACAAGGCCCTAAAGTTTTTATCAACGTGTGCTTTTTGAGCTCTATATAATAATCTACCATAGATTGAATAGATATTAGTGGGGTTAGAATCATTCCTTTGGTGGAGGTCTATTTGTGTTCCATGCACAGAACCGTTGATGATACAGCTTGGCATTTTATATTTTTCAAGGAATAACCTTTGAAGTTCTAATCCCCAAGTACCAACGGAATAATCAGATTGTGTCCAAAGTGTATCAGCTTCTGTATATGCCTTACCATACTGTGGTAAACCAAACGTTCTACAATATTTATTGGTGAAAGAGTAGGGGAAGTAATTAACATTATAAGCGGCTCCATTAGATTGTCCATTGATGAGAAATACTTCACCTGCTGAAATATTTTTCCGTGATACCATTAAAATTGAGTCCAAGCCTTTGCAAGCATATATTTCAAAATTATAATCTGCTAATTCAGCTTTAATGGTAGGAGCTAAGGAAAAAGTGCCAATACCTTTATCGTTGTATCTAAAGATGGAGCGTTTATATTGAAATTTTTCTGAATTTCTTGATACTAATACAGACATATAATCCCAACCTGCAATTTCAATAATTCCTGAAATATCGACAGTTGCTTCTTTATTATCGTTACGTTGGTAGATTTGAGAATCACTAGGTAGTTGATTAAATACGACGGAGTAAACTCTTTGTGAGTGCATTTGAAAACTTACAAAGAGGAGTAGAATAACTAATAGGAGATTTTTTTTCATTTGAAGACACGTGATTTATTAAACAAAGATAATCACGTGTCTTCAATAATCTAATCAAGAAAGTCTAAAGGCTGTTATTTTTCAGCTGATTATCAAGAATACTTTTCCAGTCTTGATATATTTCTTTGTAAGCATTGGCTTTTGAAGTATCAGGTTCAATTACCCCAATTTTTTCCATATTCACGAAGGCATCTTTAGGTTGAGCAAAATATTTCACGCCGATACCTGAACCCAATGCAGCACCTTTTGCACCATCAGTATCGTATAATTCAACGGCAACGCCTGTAACATTTACTAATGATTGCGAGAAAACCTCACTTAAAAACATATTAGCCTTGCCTGCTCTAATGACAGAAGGAGATGTGCCATTTTCTGCCATAATATCCATTCCATATTTCAAAGAATAAGCGATACCTTCTTGGGCAGCACGAATAATGTGTGCATTGGTGTGCGCATTAAGATTCAAACGTTGAAAAGTAGCACCAATCACCTTATTTTCTAATACTCTTTCAGCACCATTTCCAAAAGGTAAAACTCTAAGTCCATCGGCTCCTTCACTAACACCAGCAGCAAGGGAATTCATTGCCTGATAGCTTAATCCACTAGCTACATTATCACGAACCCAACGGTTCAGAATACCTGTACCATTGATACACAAAAGCGTCCCTAATCGATTGGCACCATTCAATTCATGGTTTACATGGGCAAAAGTATTTACCCTTGATTTTGGGTCATAGCTCACTTTATCCGAAACAGAATAAATTACGCCCGATGTTCCTGCTGTTGCGGCTACTTCTCCGGGGTCTAATACATTCAATGAAAGAGCATTATTAGGTTGGTCGCCCGCTTTATAAGTTACAGGAATACCCGCTTGTAAGCCTAAAGTGTCTGCAACAGAACTTTTTGTCTCACCATGATTTGAAAATAAGGGACGAATATCAGGTAAAATAGTTGAAGGAAAACCATAACATTTCATCACGTCTTCTGAAACGCCATTTGTTTGGAAATCCCAAAAGATACCTTCTGAAAGAGCAGAGTTTGAGGTAGTGATTTCGCCTGTCAATTTCATCGCAATAAAATCACCAGGAAGCATAATTTTATAAATTGAGCCATATATTCTCGGTTCATTTTCTTTGACCCAAGCCAATTTAGACGCAGTAAAGTTTCCTGGAGAGTTAAGTAAATTAGCCAAACTTTTTTCATGACCAATTTTATCAAAAGCTTTATTGCCTATTTCGACAGCACGGCTATCGCACCAGATAATTGATGGTCTTAAAACATTCAGGTTTCTATCAACAATTACCAATCCATGCATTTGATACGCTATACCGACCGCTTGAATATCTTTAGGATTATATTTACCAGATGAATTACATCTTTGGATTGCTAATTGAACACAGGTCCACCACATTTCAGGGTCTTGTTCCGCCCAGCCATCATGCGGAGAAGAAATCGTATTTTCTGTATCAGGATATTGTGCTGAGGCAACTAATTTGCCTGTTGAACCATCCACAACAGATGCTTTAATGGATGAGGTACCTAAATCTAAACCTAAAAGTAACATAGTCGAAGTTTGTATTTATTGAGATTATTGGGTAATTTTTTTTGATTACCTTACACAAAAATATAGAAAAAAAAATAAATGTTCTATACTGTTCTAGTTATATTTTATTTTTAACCAAAAATTAAACCAAAACAAAAAATGGAAGAACGCTCACCAGTAATTTCAATAAAGAACCTACAGAAGAGCTATGGCGATCAAGAGGTATTAAAAGGTATTAATCTTGACATTTATAAAGGCGAAATCATTGGTTATATCGGGCCAAATGGTGCTGGAAAAAGTACTACGCTAAAAATTTTGATTGGCATACTGGGGGATTTTTCGGGCGAAGTGTCTATTCTGGGCTATGATGTTACTAAAGATGCCATGGAAGTCAAAAAACGTATTGGCTATGTACCCGAAAATGCGATGCTTTATGAAGTCTTAACACCGATGGAGTATTTACTTTTTATAGGTAGGTTGTATCATCTTGAAGATGCGCAGATAGAAAAACGTGCCAAAGAATTACTTGGTTTGTTTGGACTGAGTGATGTGGTAGATACAAGGATGAGTACTTTTTCAAAAGGAATGCGCCAAAAAGTATTGTTGATTTCGGGCTTAATTCATAATCCTGAAATTATTTTCTTAGATGAACCTCTTTCTGGACTGGATGCCAATGCTGTAATTTTGGTGAAAGAAATTTTGGCAAAACTAAAAGAAGCTGGAAAGACTATTCTATATTCTTCACATATTATGGATGTTGTTGAAAAACTATCCGACCGTATCGTGATTATCAATAAAGGCGAAGTGGTGGCTAATGGTACTTTTCAAGATTTAAAAGCTCAGGGTTCTAAGCTTTCATTAGAAAGTGTCTTTGGTAGCTTGACAGGTGCCAATGAAGAAAACCAAAGCCGTGCTGATGATTTTATTCAAGCTTTATCCTCTCAATAATTATGACAAAGTTTATTCTTCGCATTCTCGATAAACTCCAATGGCTTTTTAAATGGTTGTCTGTTGATTACCCTACTTTAAGAGCCATCGTGGAGGTAAAGCTAATTGCTGAAAACCGTAGAGTACATGGATTACAAAGAAACCAACAGCAAAAAAAGGAGCAAAGCAATACGTTCTTGAAATCATTATTGCTTCAAGCATTTTTTAGTTTGCTATATGGTTTAATGATACTATTTATTAAACAGCCAGTATATTTAGTAATGATGCTGAGTTTTGCTTTCATCATGTTTATGGTGGCTTTTAATATGATTTCTGATTTTGCCGAAGTACTTTTTGATACAAGCGATAATATTATTCTATTGCCAAGGCCAGTGGATGGCAAAGTGATTTGGATGGCTCGTTTAATTCATATTATTGTTTTTTTAGGAGCATTAACCTTAGCTAATTCCTTTGGGTCAATCATCTTTACGGCCTATAAATTCGGTTGGCAGGCGGGCATACTTTTTATAGGCTGTGTGGTTTTATTATGCTTGATAACTATTTTTCTAACGAGCATTCTTTACTTATTACTTACCAAAGTTGTATCTGAAGAAAAACTAAAAGATATTATTGGGTATGCGCAAATTGCCTTTTCAGTATTCTTGGCAGTAGGGTATCAGTTTATCGCACGAACTGATAAGCTAATCGGTACATCAACCCAAGAAATTGTCATTAAATGGTGGCACTACATAACCCCTCCAGCGTGGTTTGCAGGCGTAATGGAGGCTTTTATTGAAAAACACTTCGAGTTGCCTTATATCATTTTCTCGGTCTTGGTCCTGATAGTTCCTTTTGCGGCTTTGTATGTTATGAATAATTATTTGTCGCCGTTATTTGCCAAAAGTTTGTCTGGTTTAGGCACGCCATCAATCATCGAGGATGAGCGACAAAGGGCTGCTCCCAAAAACAATTTGTTGCATATACTTTCAAAAGTTTTTACGAAAACTACCTTAGAAAAATCAGCTTTTGAATTAGTCTGGATTATTACTGCACGCGACCGAAAGTTTAAAGTGCGTGCCTATCCGATTTTTGGGATGTTGATTTATTTTATGTACAATTTTTTTACTCAAACTGACAAAGAAGCTTTTAATGTATTGATGGTATTATATTATGCCATGTTTATTATCTGGATTTTTTCACAGCAAATCTATATTTCTGATGATTGGAAGGCTGCTTGGGCATATCGAGTAGCTCCACTGGTTCAGCCAGGAGAGATTTTGTTGGGTGGTCTAAAAGCTGTTTTAGTGAAAGTCGGCATTCCCGTATATATTATTATCGGCGCTGTTGTGATGTATAAGTCTGGCTTTGGTATGATCGACGATATTCTTTTTGCTATGGCAAGTACACTGCTCTTTATTAGTTTAAATGTGTTTGGAGGCGAGTTTTCATTACCATTTTCAATTGAAGTGGTGAATGGAAAGGTAAAAGGGAGTCAATGGATGAAGTTTTTATTCTTGTTTTTTGTGGCACCAATCTTAGGTTTTTTACATTTTTTCATTGCAAAAACGACTTATGGGCTAATAGCATTAACGCCCATCTTGTTAATCATTGCTTTATTTTTGTTGAAAGAATACCGAAAAATCAGTTGGGAAAGAATTAAGGACGGTCTTTAAACGTGAGAAATTGTAGATGAAATTTATTGTTGACAAACATTTCGGGAATAATATCAGATTTAAAAGGCATTGATTTAGAATTCTTTGATGAGTTTTTCTGTAATTTTGAGAACTTTCTTATGAAAGAGGTTTCAAAATGCTTACCACATCAAATAATTTATAACCAATGCCTATACTATTACTAGTTATTTGTTTTTTATTGCTAACTTTTTTAAACTACAATACTTCCTCCACTACTAGCAGAATTGAGCCATTGTTTTTGCCGATTATGAAATCGGTTATTTTACTTTCCGCTTTTGTAATTTTAAGTGTTGAAGTAGCTTCATTTTTTGATATTCTTACTTCTCAATTTATTAAAATAGCTTGGTTAGTTTTAGCTATTTTATTGGTCTTTAGGGTTTATTCGCTTAATATTTTTCAACAGCAGTTTAAGATATATATTAATACGTTTAATGACCTTTTTAGGGTTAGAGACAAAGAAAGTAAAGTGATTTTGTATGCTGTTATATTATTGATTCTAATTCCATTACTTTTTTTAAGTATATATTGTCCTCCAAACAATATGGACTCTATGACTTATCATCTTACGAGAGTACAGTTTTGGATACAAAATAAGAATATAAAGTTTTATCAGACCCAATTTCAATTTCAACTTTTTTATAATGTCTTGTCGGAATACTGGTTGCTTACCACCATTCTATTAAGTGATTCTGATTTGTTTGTTAATGTAATTCAATACTTTTCGATGTTGGGAAGTGCCTTGACAGTGGTTTTAATAACAGGCATTTTTGGTGTTGATTTAAGAAGCAAAGTCTTTGTCTTTATTTTTTGTATTACTTTACCGATAGGTATTCTAGAAAGCACTACAACTCAAAATGATTATCTGTCAGCATATTTCTTTTTAAACTTCCTATATTTTTGTCTACTATTAATTCAGCATAAAAAATTAGAATGGTCATTGATTTTTTGGTGTGTTGCATCAATTATTTTAGGCGGATTTACTAAATATACCGCTTTTCTATTTGCTGTTCCATTTTGTGTATGGTTAACCATAAGTATTATCAAGAACGCAGGTTTATTTAGTGCTATAAAAGTTGGGTTGTTTGGTGCTTTTCTATTCTGTTTGGTATTTTTCCCTTTTTTTTACAGAAACTATCAAACATTTGGCAGTATTTTATCGCCATTGCCTACATCAACGTTTTATGCTGGTAATGCCTACACTGTAGAACATATTTCTATAGAGGCAACATTATCTACTATGATAAAAAATGCGGGGATACATTTAGGGCTACCAATTACTAGTTATAATCAGCAAATCAAAAATATCGTTGAGAAAGCACATGAACTTTTGCATTATTCGTCTGGAGATCTAAACAGTTCATTAGGTGAATATCAAGCGGTGTTTACCTTGACAGAAGATCGTTCAGGAAACTTTTTTCATTTTTGGATAATCACCTTTGGGTTTGTATTGTTAGGCTTGAGTTTTTTTAGAAAATCGTTCCAGAAATCTCAGAAGTATTATGGTGTAATGGTTTCTTATGCTATCCTATTATTTGTAGGACTTCTTATTTATTCTGCTATTTTCAAATGGCAATGGTTTCATTCAAGAACTCAAATTTCATTTTTCTTAGCTTCTGCTCCATTTTTAGTATTATTATTCAGAAATTTCCTGAAATCTACCGTTCTCTATCGGAGTAGTGTATTTCTATTAGTGTTATTGGCTTTACCCTATGTATATGTAAATCCTAAAAAAACAATATTACCAGTAAGGTATCTAGTGAAAAAAACGTTGGGTTATGTACCAATAGAGCTCGATAATCATATTCCTGCGATACTGAAAAACCCAGTTATTTTAAAATTTTACCATACCAAAGATAATAAGGTTTGGACATTGGATGGAGGTCAAAGTTATTCAACTAAAATAACCATCAACCAAATATTGGCAGATGCTGGATTCTATAATGAAGACATGCTGACTGTTTTTACAGGAACTAGATTTGATAAGTATTTCTTTGGGAATGTATCTCAAAATAATGACTTAGTTAAAATTGCTGAGATACTAGATAAGAACGGAGGAGATAAAACCATTGGTATAGTTTACAAAAGTCATACGATGTTGGTCTATCCTTTTTGGAAACTCCCTCAAACTAATCAAGGAAAGAATACCTTTGAATACATTTATTATTCTAAGGAAATAAAGGATGTTTATAATCAAAATAAGCCTTATAGTTATATTATTTCAACAGTTTCTCCGAAAAAACTAGCCATTTCAGACAACGATATTAAAAAGATATATCGACTGCAAGACTACTTTTTGATAGAATTGTCAAGGCCTTCAACAAAAACTTATTATTGGGAAGAATACAAATTTAAATGATTTACTTTAGTAAATCTTGTGGAATTAAGGATGTTAAAACTAGAAAATATAGTTAAAAAATATGATGATAAAACAGTTGTCGATAATGTTTCAGTAGAAGTACAAGCAGGTGAAATTTTAGCAATTGTAGGAGAGAGCGGTTCAGGAAAAACTACTTTTTTAAACATCATTTCAGGAAATATAATGCCTGATGAAGGAAAATTATGGTTAAATAACGAGGCACTCAATTTATATTTTAATAGATTAATCAGAGACTTCCCTAATATCAAGCTTGTTCCGCAAGATTATAGATTAAAACCTGAGCACAAAATTTGGGAAAATATAGACCTTGCTCTTACTCATTATACCCCTGAATATCGAAAAGAAAGAGTGAAAGAATTATTAGAACTTTGTGGTATTACAGCGGTAAAAGATAAAAAACCAAGGGAAGTTTCGGGCGGAGAAAAGCAAAGAACTGCTATTGCACGTGCCATTGCTGAAGAACCCTTAGCTTTGCTATTGGACGAACCTTTCAGCAATTTAGACTCGATTAATCGTACAAAATTGAGGTCAAAAATTGTTGAGATTATTAAAAAAGAGCTGATTGCTTGTGTATTAGTAACGCACGACTTATTAGATGCTTTTTTGGTAGCGGATAAAATTGCGATTATGCATCAAGGGAAAATCTTGAAGATAGACACGCCACAAAATATATATGATGAACAAACTGATGAGTACATCAAACATTTTGTTCAAAGTGCCATTGAGCCTATCAAAGTTTTTCAGGAGCGGTATGTTTTGTGAGGGATTGTAGAGTAAGTAAGTTCACTCTTTAATATCTTGTACTATTTTAATAAGCTCTTTGATTTCATTATCATTCAGAGATGATCTTTCCGACTTATCATAAATTGAAAGTAAATACAGTTCCTTGTCAGCTACATATACACAAGTAAGAACTCTTGCTCCACCAGATTTCCCTTTGTTTTTACTAGCAATTGAAAGTCTAATTTTATAACAATCATTACCTAATGGAGTACCTTGTTGAGGGTTATCTTTTAAGCTTTCTATAAAACTTATTAATTCATTTTTGAGAGATGGGAATTTCTTAATAAGCCTTTTTGCCTGTCTTTGAAAAGGTAGAATAGGAATTATTTCAAAGCTCATTTAAAAAATCAGTTAAGTTTGGTTTTGAAATTTTCCCTTCTCTAATAAGTTTTACTTCCTCAAATGCTTCCAATAATTCTTGTCGATGCAAAGCTTTTGATTCGTCAGGCAAATGTAACTTTTCACGAATGATATCCCATTCTTGGATTGGAATGAAAACACCCGTAATACTGCCTGTATGGTCAGCTAAATATTGTAAGTTCATATTGTTCGGTAAGTACCTGATTTGGTTTTAAAAATAATGTATTTATAAAGGTTGAATATCATTATAACAAAAATAAACAATAATTTTAAAACTCAACGGTATTTTATAGATTGACTAGCAATGAAGGAGCGGAAAGAAAGGACAAAATTCAATCAACTGTTATATCATAACTCAAATGAAATACCTTCAGATTCTTTCTTGTCGGCATATAGAATAATCTCTTCTTTTTTACCATTAACAGTAAATCTAATGGCGGTAGTATTGGCCCCTTCGCTACCCGTATTATTGGCAAAAACTGTTAAAATATTTTTCTGGTTAGGATTGATTCTCAAAGTTACAATCTTAGATTGCTTCGTAAGTAAATGTTTTTCAAGGATATACTGTCCATTGAAACAAACAGAAACGATGTCTCCATCTTCGTTTTCATGGTCAAAAAGTTCGATGTTTAATAGTTCATTACCTACTTTAAAATGATGCTTTATTTTTACTTTTCGCTCCATTTCGCAGTAAATTTTATCGGCTTTCCGACCTAAAAATGGTTTTGAGATAGTTTTGATAGGTAGATTATAAGAAATTTGAAAACCGATGTAGGCACCGCTTTCTAAGGCTGAAGTTGAAGCGACCACTTGATTATTAGTAATGCCCGAATAAGTATTCGATACCAGATGTTGTAAGGGAATACCCACTCTGATGCCCATATTCAAAGAACGCATATCATTGGCAGGTCGCCAATAGGTTTTACCAATTTCAAAAAAAAACATATTTGATTGCTGATTCACAACCTTACTTTCTATCCTAAATCCTTGTCCATTAGCTACCCAATCTTCGCTTTCTTTGGCAGATTGAGTAAGGAAATTCATCGTTCTGGCACCTACTTCCAAATAATTTCTTACTTCTCCGAGCGCCCTTCTTCCTCTCGACTTAGAGGTATAGGTCAAGCTTGCAGAAAAACCAGAATAGCTAATAGTGTTTTGCCAAATGCTTGATTCTTTGTCATTTATGACGAAATGATAGGGGGCTTTAATCGAATAGCTACTTGGAGCGCACGTATAATATGCACCAATTTCTGTTTTAAAAATTCTGTTATTGCGTAAAAGCTTAGCATAGTTAATGCCCAAATCAAAAGAACCAATCAATCCATATAGGGTTGTTTTACCATCTTTATTAATGCTAGAATTAATAGGCAGCGCAGTAAATGGAAAAGGTGTATAAGAAAATGCTCCTTGCTGATAGCCATTTGAAATAGTATTACTTTGTGGTAACCCAAAGGTAAATAATGTAGCCGAAGGATGTATACTGATGGTACTGATACCCTGTTTATTGGAGATTTGAGCATCAAGAACATTCAGCCTTAATAAACACAACAAAAACACAGTAAAGAGCTGTAGAGCACAAGTTTTCATCTAATAAGTAAGTTTGATATTATTCAAATTAAATAAAGCGTTGATGTTTTAAGTAGTCTATTTAAAGCAAAATGTTGTATATCAGGATTTTATACTAAAGTAGCGGACTGCTCAAAGCTCACCACTCAAAGCTCGTAGCTAATAAAATCCTATTTAATTCTTTCAGGATTTTCATTCACGAATGCTCCCCAACCTTTTTTAGTACCTTTGTTCGTTGCCATGATGCTATTACCGTGAAAGTGATGGCAAACCGCAATGCCCAGTGCATCGGTGGCATCAAACATCTTGGCATCTAGTTTCATTTTTAGCAACTGGTCTAGCATATGGGCTACTTGTTCTTTGGAAGCATTACCATTGCCCGTTACCGATTGTTTTACTGTCTTGGGAGAATATTCTACAATTGGTATCTCCCGAGATAGCGCCGCCGCCATGACTACCCCTTGGGCTCTGCCCAACTTTAGCATCGATTGTACATTCTTTCCAAAAAAAGGTGCTTCAATAGCCATCTCATCAGGCATGAATTCTTCAATTACCGAGATGATTCGTTCATATATTTTCTTTAACTTAATTTCCTGCGTGCTATATTTGCTAACATTGATAACGCCATATTGTAAAACTTTTATTTCGTTGCGCTGAACCAATATTACCCCATAACCCATAAAACGAGTACCTGGGTCGACGCCTAAAATTATTTTTTCTGTATTATTTACCATTTCTTAGCACAAAAATTTCCGTCTCTGCTTTATCTTTTCATGCAAAATACCAACGAAACAAATCCGAAAACAAGCATTTTATCTGAAAAACTATTTTCATTGTTCAAAACATTGCTTTTCGTCGTGATTGTCTGGATGCTATACAAGGCTTTTGATCAGAAACAGCAAAATATTGATAGTTTGCTATTGGAATGCCAAAAAGCTTTTGTTGTAAAGAATCTGTGGAAAGGACTTTTGTTAATACTACTAATTTTTTTTAATTGGGGGTTTGAAGCCAAGAAATGGCAACAACTAGCCCTGAAAGTTGAGGAGATTTCGCTAAAAGAAGCTTTCAAGGGAGTATTGATGGGGTTGTCTTTAGGATTTATTACCCCAGCGAACTTAGGAGATTATGCAGGAAGGATGTGGAAGTTTAAACAACAAAAAAGAGCAGAAAGTATAGGCGCTATTCTGTTGGGCAATGGAATACAATTTTATATCTCTTTGCTGTTTGGCACGTTATCTTTTGGGTATTTTGTGATTACTAATAACCAAATTATTGTAGGTATCAATGGCATCATTATGGTTGTATTAATATTGAGCTTGTCTTTGGGCTTTTTAGCTTATTTAAAACGACATTTATTTTATCTTTTTGTATTAAAAATACCTTATTTAAAAAAGTTTGCTCATAGTGTGAAAATCCTAGAGCATTTTAGTAATGAGGAGGTAAGAAAGGTTTTTCTATGGGGACTATTGCGTTATTTTACCATCTCGCTACAATTTGTATTGGTACTATTGATTTTTGAAGTCAAGTTGAATATGATAGATTTATGGACAATCTCATGTTTAATTTTTCTCGTTAAAACCATTGTCCCAGCTATTAATTTTATAGGTGATTTAGGGATTCGAGAATTTTCTGCTATCTACTTTTTTGGTTTTTACCAAGTAAATCATGCGGCCGTTATTACCGCCACTTTTGTACTTTGGTTTATCAATATTCTGTTTCCTGTATTAGTAGGAAGTATTTTATTATTGAAAACGAAGATTCGTTAATTTTTATCGATTAATCAACCACCACATAATTATGCTGTTATTTATTATCTTGATGACTACCGCCTTTTACTTTATTTTCAATCTAGTGTTAATTGTAGTTTGGAAAGAAATGAGGGCAAAACATAAAATACCGCCTGTTCAGAGAGATACCAAACTCACTGTGATTGTGCCTGTAAGAAACGAGGCCAATAATATTTTACAACTACTTCAAGACCTGAATCAACAGACTTATCCTTTTGAAAACTTTGAAGTGATTATTGCCAATGATGGTTCAACAGATGATACTGAAAACATCGTATTAGCATTTCAAGAAATAGCTTATTACGAACTCAAAGTGTTAAACCTATTGAATGATAGTAGTGCTTCTCCCAAAAAGAGAGCCATTCAAAAGAGCATAGAAATATCTTCGGGAGAATTATTAATTACCACTGATGGCGATTGTTCTGTATCACGTGATTGGCTGAGTTCAATTCAGCAGTTTTATGAAACAAAACAAGTTAAATTAATCAGTTCGCCTGTCACCTTTACAGAAAAAAATACCTTCTGGAATACGATTCAAATCATAGAGTTTGCTAGTTTGATAGGCTCAGGAGCTTGTGCGATGTATCTGAAAAAGCCCAATATGTGCAATGGTGCCAACTTGGCATATACACGTGAAGTATTTGAAGAAGTAAATGGTTTTGCAGGCAATGAAATGGTGGCTTCGGGTGATGACGAATTTTTGATGCATAAAATTGCCAAAAAATATCCTGATAAAGTCTTTTTTAATATGGATGTCGATGCAATAGTAAGAACTACGTCGCAAGAGAATTTATCTCACTTTTACCAACAAAGACGACGTTGGGCAAGTAAATGGAAACATTACGATAATTGGCAGGTAAGTGCTTTGGCTATCTTTATTTTCTTGGCTAATCTTAGCGTATTAATCGCCTATTATTTGATAAATGAATATTTGGGGATAGGTATTTTAGTGCTGAAATTTTCTGCTGAGTTTTTCTTTTTATCATTAGTAATTACGTTTCTAGGATATCGAAATAAAATCATTTATATCCCTATTGTGCAATTAATCTATCCATTTTATGTAGTCTTTTTTGGACTGTTAGCACAAGGCAAAGGGTATCGTTGGAAGGGGAGAAAATTGCAGTAGAAAAACTTGAAGAATAGCTTTGAAAGATAGGATGAAAATATTTTGCTAAATAAACTCACGATGAAAAAGATAGCTTTCTTAATAGTAGCCACTATTGTTTTTGTTACCCAAACTTTCGCACAAGTTCCTGAACAAGTGGATTCAAATTTTGATATTTATATTTTAATGGGACAGTCGAATATGGCTGGGAGGGGCAAAATAACAGAGGAATATCAAAAAGAAGCTAACCAAAATATATTTGTATTAACGAAAGACAATACTTGGGCTGTTGCCAAGCACCCACTTCATTTTGATAAGCCCCCAATAGTGGGTGTAGGGCCGGGATTACAATTTGCCTTGACCATTTTAGCAGCAAACAAAACGAAAAAGATTGGGTTAGTTCCTACCGCAGTAGGCGGAACATCAATCAATTTGTGGAAACCGAATGCTTATGACGCTAGTACAAAAACACATCCATTTGATGATGCGATTCATAGGATAAAAGAAGCCATGCAGTATGGAGTAATAAAAGGCATTATTTGGCTACAGGGAGAATCAGATGCTAGTCCTAAAAAAGCTGAAAACTATGAAGTCAAATTTAAAACCATGATAGATTCAATAAGAGTATTGGTAAATAATCCAAAACTCCCCGTTATTCTAGGCGAATTAGGACAATACAGACCTGAATATGTCCAGTTTAATCATGATGTACTAAAAACAATTCCATCCAAAATTCCTTATACTGCTTTGGTTTATTCAAAGGGACTAGTTCATAAAGGTGATACAATACACTTTGATGCTCCATCTGCTGAAATGTATGGAAAACGCTTTGGGAAGGCAATGATTAAGTTGCAGAAGAAAATAAAATGATAAGGTATCGGTCAATTTTTTTAAATAAGATAGCTAATATATCGATACTTATTGTTTACAACATAAACACTTATTGAATAAACATTTTGTCATTAATTTATGTAAATTTATACAGATTAGTTAAACAAAATAAAGATGGAAACTATAC
>NZ_JBWKYN010000097.1:0-21744 GCF_059423785.1 Arcicella sp. GW458-12-2-14-TSB2
GATGTTTTATTTTAGTATATCATAAAACACCTAAGATTAAAAACCTATACTTTATGCGAAACGACAAAGAAAATCTTATTGTAAGCAAAACACTTTTATTTTCAATACAAATCATCAAATTCAGTGAGATATTAGAAACCAATAGAAAATTTGTTATTGCCAAACAATTATTGAGAGCAGGAACATCTATTGGAGCAAATGTTTGGGAAGCTCAGAATTCAGAAAGTAAAGCAGACTTTATTCATAAGATAAAAATTGCTGCGAAAGAAGCCGACGAAGTAACATATTGGCTAAAACTTTGTGAGTTATCAGAATCCTACCCGCAACCAGAACAAATTATCATTGAAGAATTAACTCAGATTATTCGAATACTATCAAGAATAATTAGTAGCTCAAAAATGGATAAAAAATAATTTTTCATCTAAACATTATTTTTATCCATTTTCAAATCTTCAAATTTTCAAATCTTCAAATTGATTCAGAAATGGAAGGAAATATGAATTTGACGCTAAAAGTTTGGCGTCAGAAAAATGCAAATAGTGAAGGCAATTTTCAGCAATATGATGTGAAAGGCATCTCTGAAGATATGTCATTCTTAGAGATGTTCGATGTATTAAACGAACGTCTTATCACCGAAGGCGAATCTCCAGTAGCTTTCGACCACGACTGCCGTGAAGGTATCTGTGGTATGTGTTCAATGTACATCAATGGTCAACCACACGGACCAAACAAAGGGGTTACCACTTGTCAGCTTCACATGAGAAGCTTCAAAGATGGTGATACTATCACTGTTGAACCTTGGAGAGCTAAGGCATTCCCAATCGTAAAAGATTTAGCTGTAAACCGTTCAGCTTTCGACCGCATCATTTCTGCAGGTGGATATATCTCGGTAAACACTGGTAATGCACAAGATGCAAACTCGTTACCAATTGCTAAACCAGATGCAGACGAAGCTTTCGCAGCAGCAGCTTGTATCGGTTGTGGTGCTTGTGTAGCTGCTTGTAAAAATGCTTCGGCAATGTTGTTTACATCAGCAAAAATTTCACAGTTGGCTTTACTTCCACAAGGACAAGCTGAACGTGCTATTCGTGCTGAAAACATGGTGGCTCAGATGGATGTAGAAGGCTTTGGTGCTTGTACTAATACAGGTGCTTGCGAAGCTGAATGTCCAAAAGGTATTTCACTAGAAAACATCGCTCGTATGAACCGTGAGTATTACGGAGCAGTACTTACTTCGAAATAAGCTTTCAGTGTTTAAATATCAAACCCCCATTTGCTAACTTAAATTTTGCAAATGGGGGTTTTTATGTAGAAGCACTCTAATACAATACATTAACAGGACGTTGCTATTCTCTGATAATTGTTTTATCTGATAATGCCATGTGGGCAATTTCATCTTTTCGTTTAAAAGAAACCCCATTATGCTTTTGCATATAGCGAATCAATTCATTAGTGGCTTTTACCATTTGAGGTGTCCCTCCGATTCGATCATGAAAACTAATTGACATTTGTCGCCTTTTGAATTCAGCTTCCTCGTACAATTGATCAAACTCAAACTTTACTTGGTTCATAAACTGATCCACCGAAAAACTCTTCCCTTCTATCAGCAAAATATCATTATTACGTAAAGTATAGGGTACTACTACAAAATCTTTATGGTTTACTTGAATCACAAAAGGTTCGTCTCTGCTCAAGTCATCAATATGATATTTAAACCCAAGCTCTTGCAGAATATTCAATGTATTTTCTCCTCTTCTCAACCAATTGGCATTATATCCAACAGGATTAAAACCTGTCACTTTTTTAATAGCATCTACCCCATCTTTAATAAACTTCTTCTCTTCCTCATAAGTCATATTATATTGCGAAGCCCAATTCATTCCATGTGCTGCTGCTTCATGGCCACGTTCTACAATTTCCTTTGCTAAATGTGGATTGCTGACTACAGCCGCACCTACCATATGGGAACTTACTTTAATGCCTAACTTATCCCAATTATCCAACATCCTAGGAATACCCTCCTTATACCCATATTGATACCACGTATTGGCAGGTAAATCTCTATATCCTTTTTGTAGATTTTGTGGAAACGGACTTTCAGCATTTTCTGGCTGACCACCTGCCTCAAATTGCATTGAGACAGAGACTACTAACCTAGAACCATCTGCCCATTTGCTTTTTCCATTGGCTTTAACCTGACTATTGTATTCTTGATTAGAAGCTAACCCTGCATTACTTTGAAGCATCCCTGCTAAACCTAGCAGACTTCCTTGCTTGATAAAATTGCGTCTTTGATTCATTGTTAATTATTTTTTAAAAAGAATGGTGTCTAATGCATACTCATTACTATTTACTACAAACTGTAACAAAACCGCAAAGAAAGCTGCATGAATTAACTGACTAGGAACGGCTTCCCAATTCTCGATTAAACAAGTACCTAAAATAAGCATGGTCATTAATACCCCTCCCGCTATCAAAGCGGTTTTGGTAAATAAACCCAAAAGCAATAAAGTACCAATGACAAACTCGGCTACAGGCAAAGCATAGCTAAAGGGTACTATCATAGGTTTTGGGAGTATGGCATTTTCGAAGCTTTTTACCATCCAGCCACTAAAGACCGCTAATTTTGGTAAACGTACTAGCCCATGCCCAAACATACTTGCTCCGATGGCAAGCCTCAATAAAAGAAAAGTTATTGTGTCCATTTTTTATGTTATTTTAATGATACAAAACTCTAAAACTTCTCTATTTTCAAGCTGTACAATCATTGGTTTTGTTTGTACATTTACAGGCATGGAAAGAAAGCATTTATATCATCCTTTTGAAATTGATTTCTTGGAAACACAAGAATATGTGGCTAAAGAACACAAGAATAGCTTTTTTGAAATGGTATTTATCCTAGAAGGTGAAGGGATACAAACGATTAATAACCACAAATTGCCCTATAGTAACAATAAGCTATTTCTGATTTTTCCTGAAGATAAACATGGCTTTGAAGTACATAGCCCCACAAAGTTTTTCTTTATTCGTTTTAATGATAGCTATCTGAAAAGCCAGCGTAAAGAGTGGATTCATAAAGTAGAATACATTTTTCATAACCACAATCATTTGCCAGGTTGTATTCTGAAAAATGTAATAGACAAGCCTCTGATTCGTGCGTTGGTAGAAGCCTTAATGAACGAACGTAGAAACCAATTTCCTCAACAAAACGAAGTGGTAGCTCAACTGGTTAATACCATTATAACAATAGCAGCAAGAAATATTACTTTGATGGATAAAGTAATATTAAAAAATACGAATCAAGAAGGAACTATCGCTTTAGTAAATTATATCCATCAGCATATTTATTCCCCTGATGAGTTAAGAGCAGAAAAAATGGCAGAACACTTCAATATTTCGCTTACTTATATCAGCGAATATTTCAAGAAACACGTTGGCGTTAATCTTCAACAATATATTACCGATTATAAAATTAAATTAATTGAAACCCGACTTCGCTTTACCGATATGCGAATCAATGAAATAGCCTATGAATTTGGCTTTACTGACGAAAGCCATTTGAACAGGATTTTCAAAAAATATAAAAGTAAAAGTCCTACAGAATATCGGAAAACTAACCAAACCCTCAATTAAATGAATGCCTAAACTCTAGTGGAGAAACATTAGTTTTGTTTTTAAATAGTTTACTAAACGATTGTGGATGCTCGAAACCTAATTGATAGGCTATTTCGCTGACAGATAAAGAGGTTGTAGTCAATATCTCTTTTGCTTTTTCAATCAATTTAGTATGAATATGATGCTGTGTACTCTGCCCTGTTAAACTCCTAAGCATATCGCTTAAATAGTTGGCAGATACATTCAATTGTGCTGAAAGGTATTGAACCGTTGGTAAGCCTAATTGTTGATTTTTACCTGAATCAAAATAACTTACCAGTAACTCATCTAGTTTTATTAGAAGTTCGTCATTGGCCGTTTTACGGGTAATAAACTGTCTATTATAATATCGATTACAGTAATTTAGCAACAGTTCGATATGAGAAACAATGACATCCTGACTAAACTTATCAATTACTGAACCGTATTCCAGTTCAATATTTTTAATGATAGTATCAAGCATAGCCTCCTCTTTTTCAGAGAGATGAAGTGCCTCGTTGACAGCATAAGAAAAAAATCCATACTCTTTAATCGTCTTTTGTAAGGAATAATTACGGATAAAATCAGGATGGATAACCAACCACCAGCCTTTTAGAGCAATATCTTCCGTTACGACCGTTGAGATGACTTGCCCCGGAGAAAAGAACGTCATTAAGCCTTCATCAAAATCATAATAGTTTTGCCCATACTTTAGCTTGCCTGTAAAGTCCTTTTTGATACAAATAGAATAAAAGTTATAGATAACACTCTTCATATTATCATCAAAATGACAATTAATACTGTTCATGCTAATTACGCTCACCAAAGGATGTTCGGGCTTAGGTAAACCTAATAAGCGGTGCAATTCAGAAATTGAATTGATGGTATATGGCTGATTGGTTTCTTTCTTTATTTTCATAATTGTTTCAAAAAAGATAAAATGGGGAAAGCCTTTAAAAAGCCTAGACTTTCCCTAAAATTTGATACTTACTATCCAACCATCGACATTCCCCAAGCATCGTAACGGTCACCAGTTGATGTACCTAATGGAACGATACTCTCTAGTCTGTCTAATTCATCTTTGCTCAACTGAATATTGACTGTCTCGATATTTTGCTCAACATATTTCACTCGTTTCGTTCCCGGAATTGGTAAATGTCCTTTAGAGATAATCCAAGTAATTGCTAATTGAGAGGGCGTAATACCTTTTTCGTCGGCAATCTTTTTGATTTCACTCACCAATTCAAGGTTTTTATAGAAGTTTTCACCTTGAAAACGAGGGATACTTCTTCTAAAATCATCCGCAGGAAAATCATCTGGACTTTTAACGTCTCCTGAAAGGAATCCTCTGCCTAAAGGAGAATAGGCTACAAAGCCAATATTTAATTCCTCTAATGTTCTTAAAATTCCTGCTTCTTCAACAGTCCTTTCAAATAAAGAATACTCTGTTTGTATGGCAGTTAATGGATGTACACTATGTGCTTTCTTGATGGTTTCAGAAGACACTTCCGAAAGTCCGATATAACCTACTTTGCCTTCTTTTACCAACTCAGCCATTGCCCCAACAGTATCTTCGATAGGTGTATTAGGGTCTAGTCTATGAAGATAATATAAGTCGATATAATCTGTTCCAAGGTTTTTCAGCGAACGCTCAATGGCTTTTTTAACGTATTCAGGCTTACCATTGATTTGCCAAGTCAGTTGTTCATTGTCGTCAATTTCAAACCCAAATTTTGTAGCAATAATGTATTTATCCCTATTGCCTTTGATAGCCTTTGAAATCAGCCTTTCGTTTTGCAATGGGCCATACAAATCGGCCGTGTCTAGGAAGTTCCCTCCTAATTCTAATGAACGATGAATAGTAGCAATTGATTCAGCTTCGTCGGCTTTTCCATAAATATCTGCTCCAGCTATTTGGGTCATACCCATACAACCTAAGCCAATTTTTGGCACTATTAATCCTTGATTCCCTAATGCAATTTTATTTAAACTGTCCATGATTTAATTTTTTAAATGAGTGTTTAGCTTTAACACGACAAAGGTCTATAAACACTCATTCAAAAAAGTAGCCAAATCCCTTGAAGTTGTATCCAAAATGAGGTAGGGCTAGCTATCAATGATTATCTTTAAAACCTGTTACTGACCGACTAATTCAGTAGATTGTCCAGAGATTTAGCTTTACAAAGCATCACATCAATCCTTAAATGTTATTTATATGAAATTGAGACAGTCTTCTATTCTCCTACTATTTTCCGTTTTCAGTGGCTTTTCTCAGAAAAACAATTCATCATTTGAGTTTACACAAACCATCAATATTGTCTATTCTTCGCAAAACCCTTTAGTAAATACTACTGCTCAGTTATTTAAACAAGACATTGAACAGGTTTTTGGGGTAAAAGTAAATCTTAATCCTAAAAACGATAATCAGCATAATACTCAGATTATCCTAAGAATCGTTGGCGACAAAGCTCCTGTTGAATTGAAAAATTCACTAGCACAGAATGATAAAAAAATAGCAGGTCAATGGGAGGTATTTAGTTATAGCAACCAAAGTAAAGCGAAAAAACAAACGCTGATAATTACAGGTAGCAATGCCCGAGGATTGGCTTATGGTGTATTCGAGCTTTCTAAGAAATGGGGCATAAATCCTTGGTATTTTTGGGCAGATGTACCGATTGCTAAATTAGCGAGTAAAAAAGTTATTATCAAAGACACTATCAGTGCAGAACCTTCGGTAAAATACCGTGGAATTTTCATCAATGATGAAGACTGGGGCTTACAACCTTGGGCTGCCAAAACATTTGACACCCAAACAAAAGATATAGGCCCTGCTACTTATGCCAAGGTTTTTGAATTATTACTCAGGCTAAAAGCCAATATCATTTGGCCAGCGATGCATCCTTCTACAAAAGCCTTCTATCATTTCGCTGAAAACAAAGAAATAGCTAAAAAGTATGGAATCGTTATGGGGACTTCTCATGCAGAACCAATGATGCGAAACAATGTAGATGAATGGATAGATAAAACCATGGGCGACTATAACTATTTCACCAACAAGGATAAAATTATTAACTATTGGGAAAGTAGGATTCAGGAAATAAAAGATTATGAAAACTTTTACACCCTAGGGATGCGTGGCAAGCATGACAGCGGTATGGAAGGGGTGAAAGATATTAACAAAGCTGTAGAAACAACCGAGGAAATTATAGGGATCCAAAGAGATTTGCTAAAGAAAAACCTCAACAAGCCATTGGAGGACATTCCCCAAACGATGACACTCTACAAAGAGGTATTGCATCTTTATGAAAATGGCATGAAAGTACCCGACGATATTACGTTGATGTGGCCTGATGATAACTATGGATATATTAAAAATTTAAGCAACGAAACCGAAAGAAAACGCAAAGGAGGCTCAGGAGTTTATTATCATATTTCGTATTGGGGCAGACCACACGATTATCTTTGGCTAGGCACTACTCACCCAGCTTTGATTCATTTTGAAATGAATAAAGCTTATGAAATGGACGCTAGAAAGATATGGATAGTGAATGTCGGAGATATTAAATCCAACGAGTATGGTACACAACTATTCTTAGATATGGCTTATAATATGAAGCCTTTTCAGCAAGAAAAAAGTATTAAAGAACATTTGAGTAGCTGGACTTATTCATTGCTAAAAAGTACTAAACCTGCTGATTTACTGTGGCAATATTATCAATTGGCCTTTGTTCGTAAACCTGAATTTATGGGTTGGAGCCAAACTGAGCCTACAAGGGCAACACATCCAACGGATTTTAGCGCTACTGAAGTAGACCAAAGATTAAAGGATTATGTACAATTAGAAAAAGAAACGCTTGAAAATCGCCCTGTTGATAAATCTTTGGTTGATGCTTATTTTCAGTTAGTTGAATATCCTATTTTGGCAGCTAGTAAGATGAATCAAAAATTCCTGTATTTGGATAAGTTTTATGAAAAACCTATTGAACAAAGAGATAATGCAGATGAAAATCTAAAGGCTTCGATAAAAAGTTATCAAGACATTCAAGAGTTGACAAGTTATTATAATAACCAATTATCTGGCGGGAAATGGAAATTTATGATGGACGCTTCACCAAGAAATTTGCCTGTATTTAATAGTCCAGAGAAGTTATTAAAAGTTGAACAGAAGAAGGCTGTTGTCTCACAAAATACTATAAAGATTCCTGCTGGAGACTTTATCTCAGTAAAACAAGGAGCAAAAGCATTTTGGAAAAAGATAGCTGAACCTAGTTTTTCAGGCTCATCAGTCGCAAGTTGTCCTTTTCAATTAGGTACATCACTTGATAGCACGCATATCAGCGAGCTTCCTACGTTAACTTATCGGTTTAATGTAAATGAAAAATCAGCGTTAAATTTAACCGTCGTAGCATTGCCCTTGCATCCCCTCCAGTTTGGTATAGGACAAAAAATAGGCATACAGATTGATGACCAAAAAGTACAATTTGTTAATTTTCAGACGTACGACAGAAGTGAAGAATGGAAACAAAATGTGTTAACGAATACCGCTAAAAGAATATTAAAAACAAAGGAATTAAGTTCGGGAGAACATACTTTGAAGATTTTTATGATTGATGCGGGTGTGGTACTAGATCACTTTTTGTTGAGTTTTAATTAATTTATCCATGTATTATTTAAACCATCTTGTTAGCAAAGATAATTTCTTTGTTAACAAAATGCTGATGAGGTAGTTTATCTTTCTAAGGTAATAATTTACCTATTTGTCTCTCTCTACATCAATAATCGCCTTTAATATCACTCCTATACACAATTTATCAGCCTTTTTGTTTTCTGTTTTATATAATTTTCCAATCTTTGAGCAATCTTGTATTCGATTATATTAAAACCAATTAATTTTTATGAATAAAGTCTATTTGAGTGATTCTGGTCCAAAGGTTTCTGAGGCAATCTATGGGTTTTGGAGATGGACAGACAATGGTTCTGAGACTGTTGCTAATATGGAGAGGATTGTTAATTTATGCTTGGAATTAGGTATCAATACTTTTGACCATGCAGATATTTATGGCAATTATACCATCGAAGAATATTTTGGGAAACTCATTCAGCAAAAAGCAATCAAAAGAGAAGAGATTGTCCTTTTCAGCAAATGTGGCGTTCGTAAGTCTGACAAGGGTTATACTTATTTTGACAACAGCGAAAAGTATTTGTTAGAAAGTGTAAACAACTCTTTAAAAAGACTTAAAACTGACTACCTCGATATTTTCTTGTTGAATCAAATCGACATGATTAGTAATCCCGAGGAAACAGCACAGATATTAAGAGAGTTGGTAAACAGCGGTAAAATCAAACACGTAGGTGTTAGTAACTTAACCGTATTTCAGCATCAATTATTAGAATCGTATTTACGTAAGCCTATCGTAACGAACCATATTGAGCTAAACCTTATCAATACCTCAGCGATTGAAGATGGTAGATTAGATTTTATTAAACAACGTTTCAGCAAACCTTTGGCTTGGGCGCCATTGGCTGGTGGTAAGATTTTGGATGGTACTGATGCTAAATCTTCTATCATAAGAGCCAAATTGACAGAAATCGGAGAAAAATATGACGCTAATGTTGAGCAAACTGCTGTAGCTTGGCTTTTACAATTAGGTACTTTGCCGATTATTGGTTCACTATCTGAAGAAAGAATCCGTAATGCTGTAAGTGCTACAGAAATTAAATTGAGCCATGAAGATTGGTATGAGATTTATAATTTGGCAATGATGAAGTAAGTATTTTTGTTTGCTTTATTGCTAACTAAAACGGCAAGTGAAACATACATCACTTGCCGTTTTGCTCTATCAAGTCCCATAGATTACCATATAAATCTTTGAAGACAGCTACAGTTCCATAAACTTCTTCCACAGGTTCTCTAACAAATTCAACGCCTACACTTTTCATATACTGATAATCTCTCCAGAAATCATCTGTATTTAAAAACAAGAACACTCTACCTCCCGATTGATTACCCACTGCTTTCATTTGCTCTTCATTAGCAGCTTTTGCTAATAGCAAACAAAACCCATTTGAGTTTTGTGGACTTACTAAAACCCATCTTTTGGTTTCACTCAATTGAGTATCTTCGATAAGGTTAAATTGCAATTTCTTTATATAAAATTCAATTGCTTCATCATAGTCATTTACAACCAAAGCCATTTGTATAATACGCTGTTTCATTAGTATCTAAGGTTTATAAACATGCAAACCATAAAAAACAGTGTTAGTAATTATTAATTCTTGTATTCTCTCAAATATTTAACTGGCACATTATCAGTAAGCCAAACGCCATTGTCAGATAAATAGAACTCAAAGCCATCCGAATGCATAAGCTCTGCTAATACTTCAAACACAAACGGTTTTCCATGTCGCTTACCTACCATCAGCGCAGTATCAACATCTTTACTTAAATGAACGTAGTGGCGACGTTGTTTTTTTAACCCAGTTTGTAAAATTAATGCTATTGATTTTTCACTTGTCCCATGATAGAGAATTACTGGAGGAGTCTGAGGGGAATAACCAAGTTCAACTTCAACGGAATGCCCTTGATTAGCCCTTATTTTATCAAAGGTCTCATTAAAAGCAAATCGTTTTTTAGCATTTGTATCAACAATAAATTTAAGTACCTCTATATCAAAATCATACCCAAACTTATGCGCATTTTCAATTAATTTATCAACACTTGTCCAACCATTTTCATCAAGATTTATTTGAATAGTTTCTGGTTTATGGCGCAATACTAAGCTTAGGAATTTACTAATCTTTGTATTTTCTTTTTCGTTTATCATTGTCGTGTATTAACTCATTTACTTATTTTTAAAGGTACTAAAAGCAGATACAATTTCACATAATATAACCATAACTTTATTATTGTTATCAAGTCTTTATACAATAAAAAAAGGCAAGTGAATTTCTTCCTTTGCCTTATACTTTATATTGATGTAATTTCTTATCTATGGAAGCACGTAAACCGTCAATCCTCTAGCTCCATGCGCCCCAATTACTAAACTTTGTTCAATATCGGCTGTTTTAGAAGGCCCTGAAATAAAGGTTCCGAAGCCTGTTTCATCTACTTTTATGCGTTCATACGCTCGGTGCATATTAGTTACGATTTCAGAACCTTTGATAATCATCACTAAGTACTGGGTAATCATCGGTAATACTCTATGAGGTATCTGTTTTTCAGAAACCCAAATCGCTCCATTTTCTGCTACTCCAAAATCGCCTCTGATGATGGCTAAATTCAGGGTTTCTAGTTCGTGGGGGTCACTAATATTCAAACTAAAGTCGGCTAACTCAGCTAATTCCTCTACTGTAGAAGCAATATTTGTTACACCTTGGTAATGTGCTTGAATATCTGCTTTTATTTCTTCATAAGAGTTCACAGCAACGGCTTTCCCTCCTACAAAACTGAGAATTTCAGCAAACTTATTGAAATTATTTTCATAAACTGTATCAAACTTAAATTGAACAGTCAACTCCTTGTATTCGGGCTGGTTCTGTTTGATAAGCGATAATATTTTTTCTCTGCTTGACATCTTTTTTTATTTTTTTGGATTTTGGGACTGGAGGACTTTAGGATGTTAGATACTAGATGGTAGATTTTAGACGCTAGACTAGAAGACTTTAGGACTTGAAGATGCCACACCCGTTTTTCAACACCCGTGGTCAGTGAGGACACAGACACGGGTAGGAAAAATCTTTTGTCTAAAATCTAAGGTCTTTAATCTTTAAGTCCTTTAGTCTAACGTCTTCAAGTCCTAAAGTCTTCAAATCTCACAATCCCTTTTCACGAATATACCAATCTCTAAAGCTTTCTTTAGGTGGCTCAGGCATTTCTCTTTGGTTGTACCAAGGGTTCAGTCCATTATTCACCAAGAAAGGAGTATTTTTCATAAAGAATCTTCCAAGTTTACCAGCCGTTCTAAAGAATTTAGGTGAGTTTAACACCATCGCCATTGAATTAATCCCCGCAGCTTTTACTTTAGAAACATGTCCCCCCTGCACCAATACTTGGCGCCATTTATATAACTGGTCATGAATATCGATTTTAACGGGACAAACATTTGAGCATGAACCGCAAAGCGTAGAAGCAAAAGGTAAATCTGCATTCTTTTCCATATCCAAATTGGGTGCTAGAATAGAACCAATAGGACCCGCCACAGCCGAGTGATAACTAAAGCCCCCTGAACGACGATACACTGGACAGGTATTCATACAAGCCGCACAACGGATACATTTCAAAGAATTTCTAAAATCTGGACGACCCAATTGCGTAGTTCTGCCATTATCTACCAAGATAATATGCATTTCTTGCCCTTCACGTGGTGTATGAAAATGACTCGAGAAAGTAGTAATCGGTTGCCCCGTAGCACTTCTTGCTAATAACCTTAAGAAAACACTTAGGTGTTCGGCACGAGGGATAATCTTTTCAAAACCCATCGAAGCGATATGTACATCAGCCAAGTGTGCACCCATATCTGCGTTGCCCTCGTTGGTACAAACTACAAAACCTCCCGTTTCGGCAATGGCAAAGTTTACGCCCGTCAATGCTACCTTTCTTGTCAAGAAAGTATCTCTTAAATGCTGACGAGCAGCCTCTGTAAGATATTGTGGGTCGGTAGCCCCTTTTTCTGTACCTAAATGTATATGGAAAGTTTCCCCAACATCAGCCTTTTTGAGGTGAATAGCAGGCAATACAATGTGCGAAGGTGGTTCATTCCTCATTTGAACGATACGCTCACCCAAATCAGAATCAATTACTTCTATGCCTTTTTCTTTCAAGAAATCATTTAAATGACACTCTTCCGTGAGCATAGACTTCGACTTTACCATACGAGTGATGCCTTCTTTTTTCAAGATAGCATGTACAATCTCGTTATGTTCTTTTCCATCTGATGCCCAGTGAACTTTGATACCATTTGCTGTTGCTTTTTCTTCAAACTGCACCAGTAAATCATGCATATTTGATAATACATGATTTTTGATTTGCGAACCTGCTTCTCGTAATTGTTCCCATTCGGGTATTTGAAAAACGGCTTTGTCACGTTTTGAACGGACAAACCAAAGCGTTTCGTCATGCCAATTTACGTAGTCTTCGTCTTTATTGAATTCAATCGACGCCGTAGCGTGATCTTTGATTGGATTATTCATCGAATAAAAATTTCGCAGATGCGTGTTTAGTTGTGATTGAGTGAATTGTGAGTTAGTGAATTATAAGTAGTCTGCTACTACAGTCAGTGATTAATGAGGAACGCAAGACACTCCCCAACAATCTCGTGTCTAAAGTCTTTTATCTTAAATCTTCAATTCACTAACTCACAATTCATTAACTCTTCACTTAACCTATTTGCTATTTAAAATCTCAGCGATATGCTTTACTTTCACGTTAGAGCCTTTTCTTCTTAAAATCCCTTCCATGTGCATCAAACACGACACATCTGCCCCTGTAATAAACTCAGCTTCATGGCGCAAATGATCAGATACTCTGTCTTTACCCATTTTTGCAGAAACAGCTTCCTCCGCAACACAGAATGTTCCACCAAAGCCACAGCATTCATCTTTTCTATCTAATTCAATGATAGATAAGCCTGAAACCATTTTCAATAATTTTTCGGGTTTTGAATAAGGCTGGGCTACTAATTCTGACATTTGAGCGAGCTTCAAACCTCGTTGTCCATGACAACTTTGGTGTAAGCCTACTTTATGGGGAAAGTGCGCTTCCAGATTTTCTACTTTCAATACATCTACTAAAAATTCTGTTAGTTCATAGATTTTAGCATTTTTATCACCTTTACCCAATACATGGTCTTTGACATGGAGTGTGCAACTCCCTGATGGTGAAACAATGTATTCATAGCCTTTAAAGTTTTCAAGAAAGTTGTTGTCACACCCTTTCGTAAGGTGTTCAAAGCCAGAATTTGCCATGGGTTGTCCACAACAAGTTTGGTTTAGTGGATAATATACTTCACAACCAAATTTCTCTAGTAATTCCAAAGTAGCAATTGCCACATTTGGATAAAACTGATCGATATAACAAGGAATAAACAGCGCTACTTTCATTATTATGGGGCTTCAATTCAATCTTTACGATAAAGCCCAAAATTACAGTCAAAATACTCATCTTAGCATACTGTACTCTTATGCGACAACTATACCTGATTGAAACTATCTATAAAAGCTCTACGAAATTGAGAAGGACTCTTGCCTTTAAATTCCCTAAAAACTCTACCAAAATAAGATACATTATTAAACCCACAATGAAAACAAACATCTGTAATATCCTCTCCTGTCAACAGCATTTTACAGGCTTGATTGATTCTGTATTCATTGACAAATTCAGTAAATGTTTGGTTAGCATTCTTTTTAAAGTAATTACAAAAAGCAGGGATAGTAAGATTAGACAAATTAGCAACTTCTTGAATATCAATTTCTTGCCTATAGTTATCTTCTACAAATTTATAGATTTTATTAAGTCTCTCTTGATCTTTCAAACTGAAATTATACCGTATATCTGAAGCGTTCAATAATATATACTCAGTTGATTTCGCTAAGTTTTGTAGGATATTGAGTAGTTCTACAAGCCTTTCAAAAGGCGTAAGTTCAAGCAATTTTTTAATGCTCTTACTAAGTTGTTCGTATGTTTCGCCGTAAAAAGAAATTCCTTGTTTAGAACGTTCAAAAAGTAATTTTATAGAAGCCATCTCTCGAGATTCAATAAAACCGTCTCCTAAAAAATTCTCTTTAAATTGTATTACGATTTCCTCATGCACACCGATGGCACCATAGCCAAAACCTGAATGGGGTAAATCAGAGGCTATCATCACTAAATCACCTTCAGTGTAATAGCTTAAATGGTTTCCAACGTGTCTCCTACCCTCTCCTTGAAACACCAAAACAATTTCATATTCTGGATGATAATGATAACTCCACCTGAAATCTCCAGATGACCCCGCAGGTACTTTGTGATACAATACCCTAAAGGAGCTTCCTTCGTCAGGTTGAATTATTTCAAATTCGGCTTTCATTTAATATTTTTTATACAAATTATAAATATTTTCATTTTTATTGCTAATTTACTGAAAAAACTACTTAATAATAACAATGTATATTAATATAGTAATATTTTATAATAATGAAAGAGTAGTTTATTTATACTTAATTACTGAATTTTGCATAAAGCATTAACCATTTGTATAACTATTCTGATCACTGAGCCAACAAACATAAGAAGCGGACTTTTGTTCGCTTCTTTTTTACTTATTACACAATCCGCCAATTATGAACAACTGGAAAATTAAGGTATCTATCTTTATTAATTATTTCCTATTTGCCATTTTACTCAACAGTGTAGGAGCTGTCATTCTACAGGTTCAAAACACTTATGGCATTTCTGAATCAGCGGCTTCTATCTTAGAGGCCTTCAAAGATTTAAGTATCGCGGTCGTTTCGTTTTTGGTAGCTTCCTTTATTGTTAAAATTGGTTATAAAAATGCTATGTTAATTGCCTTGGCAATTGTAGCATTTACCTGTTTGATGATGCCTATCTTGAACGAGTTTTGGATGACTAAGCTCTTATTTGCTTCAATTGGAACATCGTTTGCTTTGATAAAAGTATCTGTGTATGCTACCATCGGGTTAATTACCAAAGATAAAAATGAACATATTAGTTTGATGAATTTCATTGAATCATTCTTTATGATTGGTGTGCTGACAGGGAGTTTTATTTTTAGTGCTTTTATTGATGACTTAAACCCACAATCACCCGCGTGGGTCAATGTGTATTATTTATTGGCAGGCTTGGCGGTTTTTGCTTTTTTACTTTTACTAACTTCACCTTTGGACGAATCAAGCGTAAAAGTAAAAACGGATGAAAATACAATGGGTGGGTTTGGCGACATGCTTCGCTTGGTAGTAGTTCCAGTGGTGTTGGTCTTTGTAGCAAGTGCTTTTATTTATGTACTCATAGAACAAAGCATTATGAGTTGGCTACCTACTTTTAATAGTAAGGTATTGCATTTACCATCAAGCCTCAGTATCCAAATGGCAAGTATTTTGGCTGCTTCAACGGCTATTGGGAGATTTTTAGCAGGAATTGCCCTTAGAAAAATCAAGTGGCTTTATGTATTATTGACTTGTGTAGTATTGGCTGGAGCCTTAGTAATTATCGCTTTACCACTTGCCAAAAATTTAGGCGAGGAAGTTATTACAGGCTGGGGAAATGCACCAATAGTGGCTTTTATTTTTCCGATGATTGGCCTAGTAATTGCACCGATTTATCCAGCTATCAATTCAGTAATTTTGAGCTCACTTCCTAATCGTCAGCATGGAATAATGTCGGGTCTGATTGTGATTTTCTCTGCACTGGGTGGAACTACAGGGTCATTGATAACAGGACATATCTTTGAAGCTTACGGCGGTGAAAGTGCCTTTTATTTCTCATTAATTCCACTTACCATTTTAATTGTTTGTCTAATTGTTTTCAACAAGTTATCAAATAATGAAAATGTTGAACTTAAGAATACAGGAGGACATTAATTATTATTTTTTATAGATTGCATATTATTTTTATTTTTATAAACAATCCACATAAAATTAAAGCTAGAAAGCATATCGTAATGCAAAAGATTGCTTTTCGCTTTGTAGTAATGAATAACGATGTCCGTAAACAATACTTCAAAATCAAATCATCCCTTCGATGAATTGTTTGTCGATGTGCAGATGAGTGATATTTTTCCTGATTCCAAGACTTTTAATGATTATATACCTAAGGAATCTTGTGAAAAAATATTAGAGAAATATCTCGAAGAAAAAACTAAGTCTAACTTTGATTTAAAGCAGTTTATTCATTCCAACTATATCGCTAATACAGTATCAGCCAACGATTATAAAAGTGATACTTCAATTCCTATTGCTGAACATTTATCAGCATTATGGCCTATTCTCACACGTGAGCCAAATTTACACGTAGAAGATGGTTCTTTGATTCCACTGCCTTCAAGGTATGTAGTGCCAGGGGGCAGATTCCAAGAAATTTATTATTGGGATAGCTACTTTACCATGCTTGGCTTACAAGAAAATAGACAGATTGATTTAATAGAAGGTATTATCGATAACTTTAATTACCTCATCAACAAATTTGGCTATATCCCCAATGGTAACCGTACTTATTTCTTGGGACGTTCACAACCTCCTTTTTTCTCGTTGATGGTCGAACTACTAAGGCAAGAAAAGGGCGATGAAGTATTACTAAAATATTTGCCCGCTTTAGAAAAAGAGTATGATTTCTGGATGACAGGTAAAAATAAACTTGTCAAAGATAAAGCAAGCGTCGCTACGGCTAGAGTAGTAAAAATGCCTAACGGGACTATCATGAATCGTTATTGGGATGAAAACGATACACCCCGACCAGAGGCCTACAAGGAAGACATAGAATTGGCAGAAAAGTCTGGGGGAAATCCTTCAGAAATCTATCGTCATATCAGAGCCGCCGCCGAATCTGGCTGGGATTTTAGCAGTCGTTGGTTTAAGGATGGTAAAAATATGACTACCATTCATACTACAGACATCGTTCCTATAGATTTAAATTGTTTGTTACTGAATCTTGAAAAAACTTTATTCCGTGCTTTTCTTTTATTAGAGGATAAATTTTCAGCTAATAAATTATACAATGCTTCAAAATTGCGTGAAAAAGCTATCAAGAAATATTGTTACAGCGTAGAAGAAGGCTTTTATTTTGATTATGATTTTGTCACGCAAAAGCATACAGCCTCTTATTCACTGGCATCTAGCTTTCCTTTGTTTTTTGAGATTGCTAATAAATTTCAAGCAACCAATGTAGCCAAAAAAATAAAAGATAGTTTCTTGAAAGATGGTGGTTTAATTACGACAACAATCAATTCTGGGCAACAATGGGATGCGCCTAACGGGTGGGCGCCTTTGCAGTATATTACTTATGAAGGGCTTAGGGCTTATGGGTTTGATATTTTAGCTGATAAAGTAAAAACACGGTGGATACAAACCAACGAAAATGTATATTTGAAAACGGGTAAAATGACCGAAAAATATAACGTGCAAACACCGAATATTGAAGCGGGCGGAGGAGAATATCCTAACCAAGATGGCTTTGGTTGGACTAACGGCGTATTATTAACCTTTCTAAATAGTTAACTTTTATTTTTTCCCTAGCGCATGATGCTTTTTCAATTCTTTGAGGAACATCATGTGCTTTTTTATGCCCTCTCTTCTCGGTTCTCACAAAATATCTACTCAAGCTTGCAACAAAAGTATATTTTTTACTCTCTGTTAGATAAATGTTAAAGAATGTTAATTAGTTTTTTTATAACTAATTAATTAGTTAATTTAGCGTTTATAATTAAACCTCCACACAATCAACTCTATCATCATGTATAAATCTACTTTACTTCTATTATTTTGCCTATTTTTCTCTATCCTCGTCAAAGCTCAAAATCCTACAAGAGTAACAATTAAAGGAATTGTTCAAGACACAAATTCAGCAGTCATGTCGGGAGCGACGGCAATGCTTTTACAACCAAAAGATTCGTCTTTAGTCAACTTCTCCAGAGCGAACGATAAAGGAGCGTTTGAATTTAGAAATGTAAAAAATGCCCCTTATATCCTTAAAATTTCTTTCGTGGGTTTTCTACCTTACCAACAAAACATTAAAGTTTCAGAAACTGAAATTGCAGATTTAGGGTCTATTAAAATCAAACCTATTTCTCAAGAATTATTAGAGGTAGTAGTAAGAACAGCTAAAGCCCCGTTGAGCATAAAAGGTGACACGATTGAATACAATGCGTCATCATTCAAAGTGCCACCTGGGTCATCTGTAGAAGATTTATTACGTCGTTTACCGGGCTTAGAGGTGGATGCTAGTGGTAATATCAAAGCCCAAGGCAAAGATGTAAAGAAAGTATTGGTGGATGGTAAAACATTTTTTGGCGACGACCCTAAAGCGGCTACCAAAAACTTAGGGGCTGAAACAATCTCTAAAGTACAGGTTTTCAATGGTAAGTCAGACCAAGCCTTGCTTACAGGCGTAGATGATGGTAAAAAAGAGAAGACTATCAACCTAGAGTTAAAGGATGAATTCAAAAAGGGCTCATTCGGGAAAATTACGGGGGCAGTTGGAACAGAATCGAGAGGTGCTGCCCGAGGAAACTATAACCGTTTCAACAAAAAGGAACAATTTTCGATATTAGGTTATGTAAATAACATCAATGAAACTGGTGTAAACTGGAGCGATTACGGCGAGTTCAAAGGCAATAATTCATTCAACCAAAACGATAATGGTGATTTTGGTTTTGGAAGTGGCGGTCGTTACTTTTTTTCTGATGGTGGAGGAATTACTAACAATTTTGATGGAAGAGGTTTTACAAACAACTTTGGTGGTGGTGTAAACTATAATTATACCTATCAAAAAACGAAATTGAGTACAAGCTACTTTTATAATCAAACAAAGCTTAATCTCGACCAATTTCAAACGAAAAGGACATTCTTACAAGACAATTCTTTTACTACAACTGATACTACTAAAACTAATAATTTCAGAGGAAACCATAGTATTGCGGGTAGATTCGAGCAAATGTTAGACTCTAGCAATACCCTTATCACTAAAGCAAATTTACGTTTTAGTAATTCTAATGGTACCGATTTACAGAATCAGCGTTATCTAACACAGGACAACGCCCTAAAGAACTCTGTAGCAATTAATAATGGTTCAAATCTGAATGCTGTTAATTTCTCGGGAACGGCTATTTTCAGACATAAATTCAAAAAGAAAGGGCGTACTTTTGCTTCTAGTGCATCATATAGTGTATCGTCATCTGATGGAACTGACAACATTAATTCATTAACTAAGTTTTTTAATGCTCAAAATGTAAATGACCAAATCAGGGCAATTAGTCAGCTAAACCAAAATGCCAATACGACCAATGCATTGAATGCAGGCTTAAACTTTTTAGAACCACTCTCTAAAAAAATGTATTGGGAGAGTTTCTACAATTTTAACAACAGTAAACAAGACGTTGGTAGAGATGCCTTCAATGGTAAAGTAGAAAATCAACGCTATGATAGTTTAAGTACTTTTTACAAAAACGAAATTTCGTATAATAGATTAGGAAGTAGCTTACGTTATTCACATGCTGGTGTAAATATTTCTGCTGGTTTGGCTGTTCTTCGTTATGACTTAAAGGGTCAGCTTTATGGTAAAAAGGATGCTCCTTTAAAAACCGAAATCAATAAAAGTTATGATGCTCTTACGCCTAACCTTTCGGCAAGTATCGAATTCAAAAACAATGCTTATGCTGGCTTAAGTTATAACTTGAACGTACAGGCTCCTAGCATTAGCGATCTTCAACCAGTGGTAAACAACAATAACCCTTTTTATATTACCACGGGTAATCAAGACTTGCTCCCTACAAAAAGCCATGAAATAGGTGTTGATTTCTACAAATTTGACCCTGCTACTTTTACGAACATAAGCTTGTGGACAAGTTATAATTATTACCAAAGTCAAATTGTTTATAACCAAACGGTTGATGCCAATTTTGTAACGAGAACTCGTCCAGAAAATATTTCAGGTGGTACACGTTTTAATACTGGTTTGTACACAAGTTTCCCTATTGTAAAAACGAAATTTACTGTTAATTTGAATGGTAACATCAATCTAAGCAAAAACCCAACATTTATTAACGGTGTTAAAAATGAAACAAACAACCAAGGTTATAATATTAACTTAGGTTTTAACATTACCCCAAGTGATAAATTGTTAATGAGTCTTAGCGGAAATTTAGGTTTCAATAATATCAAATATTCTATTGAAGAAGGACAAAATCAGAACATTAAAACCAAGGGTGTAGATGCATCTGTAAAATGGAATTTTGCAAAGAAAACCTTCTTTGAAACCAATCTTGATTATAATGGCTACGAAAACGACCGCTTCGGATTCAACCAAAATATTCCTATCTTGAACTGTTCAGTAAGACGTTTGGTGATGAAAGACAATAAAGTGGAGCTTCGTTTAGCAGCATTTGATGTGTTCAATAAACGTCAAACTATTTCTCAGCAGGGTTATCAGAACATTGTAACCAACCAAACAGCATTGACATTAGCTCGTTATTTTATGTTGAGCATTACTTATAACGTAAAAGGGCATGTGGATAAATTAAAGAAAAATAATGGCTGGTAGATAAAACGAATTAATGAGGATGAGTTTTAATATTTGTTACATCTGCGAAAACTCATCCTTCATACAATTGAAACATATTAATAATTACAAACTTGAAATATGAAAAAACTATTAATTATAGCACTTATTTTATCGTCCGTTCAGCTTTTTGCACAAACCAATGAGGGCATCGTTCATTATACTCGTACAACTTATTGGACAAAAATGAACAACCAATTGAGTTATCTGAGTAAGCAAGAAAAAGAGAGAATGACTTATATGTTTGCTGGAAAGGATGATTGGAAGGTTTATACTACTTTATACTTTAATGAAAACGAAAGTAGGTATATTGACTCTGACGAAAAACCTGAAGAAGACGAAGGCTATGCAGGTAGAAAAGAAGAATTTAGTGTGAATAGAAATTTTGCCAAAAATACGATGACAGATGTTTTTGAAATGTTGGGCAAAACGTATATCATCGAAGATTCTTTGCAAATGCCTAATTGGAAAATCTTGAACGATATTAAAGAAGTAGCAGGGCATATTTGTATGAAAGCGATGATTGAAGACCCTATTAAAAACCAAAAAATCATTGCTTGGTTTGCACAAGATATTCCTATAAATGCTGGGCCGGAAAGACTTTGGGGATTACCCGGATTGATTCTTGAATTAGATATCAACGATGGTACTGTGACGATAATCGCTTCAAAAATTGAATTTAAGAAATTAAATCAAGAGTTGGCTTTGCCTAAGAAATTAAAAGGCAAGAAAATAACTGAAGCTGAATATAAAGATATGCAGATAAAGTTTATCAAAGAGAAAATCAAAGAAGAACGAAATCCTTTTTGGTTCCTTAGATATTAGTGTAAATTTTTATTCCTTATGAC
>NZ_JBWKYN010000098.1:0-20607 GCF_059423785.1 Arcicella sp. GW458-12-2-14-TSB2
TCACTAGGGAGGGACTTAAGTCCCTCCCTAGTGATTAATAGATTATTCTCCTTTTGAAACAGCACTTAGATTTTGAAGTTCAGCTTCAGTATACACTTGTGAACGAATAATAAACCGCAGACCCAAGGGTATTTCTAAAGAAAAGCTAGCTCCTCTCCCTTCAACAACATCTAATGTTAACTGGGTATATTGCCAATATTCAAACTGAAAGGCACTCATAAAAAATTCGCAACCATGAATTTCGCCCAATAAAACATCGTTAGCACCTGTTTTAAATTCACCAACAGGAAAACACATGGGAGCAGAACCATCACAACACCCTCCGCTTTGATGAAACATAATGGGTCCATGTTCCTTACGCAGGCGGTCAATTAACTCCTCTGCCTTGGCAGTAACCAATACTCTAGGGGTTTTGTCCATGAATTTTATGATTAAATGGCTATCGGTCGTCGGATTTCAGCTTTCAGTCATCGGAAGTGAACTTTCAGCTATCGGTCATCAGATGTCGGCTTTTTACTTACTACAAGCAAACATATTACTGAAAGCCGATGACCGAAAGCCGATAGCCCCTAAAAGAATCCTAATGCCTTTTTATCATAAGAAATCAACATATTTTTGCAAGAACGATAATGGTCGAGCATCATTTTATGATTTTCGCGACCAAATCCAGATTTTTTGTATCCACCAAACGGAGCGTGAGCAGGATATGCATGATAGCAGTTTACCCAAACACGACCAGCCTGAATAGCTCTTGGTACTTGATACAATTCATGTGCATCACGCGTCCAAACACCAGCACCTAAACCATACAGCGTATCATTAGCAATTTCAATTGCTTCCTCCACAGTTTTAAAAGTCGTTAATGCGGCTACAGGGCCAAAGATTTCTTCTTGGAAAACACGCATTTTGTTATGTCCTTTCAAAATCGTCGGTTGAATATAATAGCCATTAACAGCGTCGCCCTCTTGTAAATGCGCAGCTCCTCCACAAAGTGTTTCCGCCCCTTCGTCTGCTCCAATTTTCAAGTATGATAATATTTTCTCGTATTGGTCGTTCGAAGCCTGTGCACCAATCATCGTAGTCATATCTAATGGGTGTCCTTTTTTGATAGCATTTACCCTATCAATTAATCTAGCAATAAAGGCATCAGCGATAGACTCGTGTACAAGGATTCTTGAAGGACAAGTACATATTTCACCTTGATTCAATGCAAACATCGCTGCACCTTCCAAACACTTATCAAAGAAATCATCATCTGCCTCCATGATACTTGGGAAGAAAATATTTGGTGATTTCCCACCCAATTCCATCGTTACTGGAATAATGTTTTCTGAAGCATACTGCATGATTAAACGTCCTGTAGTGGTTTCGCCTGTAAATGAAACCTTCGACACTCTAGTAGAACTTGCCAAAGGCTTACCAGCTTCCAAACCAAACCCATTCACAATGTTCAATACTCCTGCTGGTAAAACATCTTGAATCAATTCTAATAAACACAAAATACTTACAGGCGTTTGTTCTGCTGGCTTCATCACAATCGTACAACCGGCCGCTAAAGCAGGAGCCATTTTCCAAGTAGCCATCAAAAGAGGGAAATTCCATGGAATAATTTGAGCAACCACGCCAATAGGCTCATGGATAATCAAAGAAAGTGTGTTGGGGTCATGTTCGGCAGCAGAACCTTCATCTGTTCTGATACAAGCTGCAAAATAACGGAAGTGGTCAATTACTAAAGGTAAATCAGCATTGATGGTTTCTCTGATAGGCTTACCGTTATCAATTGTTTCAACAGTAGCTAAATACATCAGGTTTTGCTCAATAATATCAGCAATTTTCAGTAGGATATTACTTCGTGTTGTTGCCGAAGTCTTTGACCACGTAGCAAAAGCCTCATGAGCTGCATCTAATGCTAATTCAACATCTTCTTTTGTCGAGCGAGGTACTTTAGAAATAACCTTGGCATCAATAGGTGATGTATTTTCAAAATATTGCCCTTTTACAGGTGCCACCCATTTACCACCGATAAAGTTTTCGTATTGATTTCTAAAAATTGGTCTTGCTATAAGATTGTCGGTATTTGAGCTCGCAGTTACAGGAGCTTCTGCTTCAAGATTTTCCATAATAAAAATTAAATGCGTTTCGTGATTTATTTTTTACAAATTTATCTTGAATTATTACTATTACTATTTACTTTTATATCACAAAACTTGATGATAGTATCATAGTATTTTTTTGTCATAATATTGAATTATTGCCATAAACGTGATAATCGTATCATTAAAATTGACTATTGTATCATTTAATATTTAGCAAATTGCATCAATAAGCTCATCTTAGTATTATTGTAAATAAAGTTTTACAGCACTTGTGCTACCATTAACCATTGGGTTCAATCAAATTAAAATGAAACAGATTCATAAGCCCCAGTCGCCAGCACTAAAGCCGGTAAAGGATTTAATTACGCTCGTTGAGAACCGTACTGTATATTCATTGGATAATTTTGAATTGAATATATTCGAGACTCATCAGCAAAGTGAAGACGTCCGTTTAAAATTCAATAGCTTTGTGCTTACTACGATGTTTCGTGGTAAAAAAGTAATGCATTTGTTTGATAAGCAAGGTTTTGAATACCTTCCTGGCGAGTCAGTAATTGTACCTGCCAATGAGGAAATGAAGATAGATTTTCCAGAAGCGGATTTCTCGAACCCCACGCAATGCATGGCTCTTGCGATTAAAAGTGAGCAAATTAAAGAAACTGTCAATCTATTAAATGAAAAATATGCTAAAGTAGAAGAACATGAGTCGTGGCAAATAGATTTAGATACCTTCCATTTAAAAAACTCGTTGGAAGTCAGCAATACGATTGACCGCCTTGTAAAAGTTTCTACAGAAACCAATTCAGCGAAAGACTTATTTGCTAATTTTATGGTTAATGAATTGTTAATCAGACTCATGCAGACACAAGCAAGGGTATTGATTGTAGATAATTATAAAAAATATGCTAATACCAATCGCTTTGCCTTCGTGATTCAATATATCAAAGAACACATCACTGAGAAACTGAATATAGAAAAGCTTTGTGATTTAGCTTGTATGAGCAAGCCTAATTTCTTTCGTCAATTCAAAAGAGAATTAGGCATTACACCTGTTGATTTTATCAATCAAGAGAGAATCAAGATTGCTAAAGAGTTATTGGCTGAAACCAGAAATGATATTAGCGATGCTTGTTTCAAGGCAGGTTTTGGCAGTACTAATTACTTCTTTATTATCTTCAAAAAGCATGTAGGCATTACCCCCGGAAAGTTTAAGGAATTATGTTTGTTGTCGGGAGGAAGAGGAGGAGCTAATCTTAGTTTACATCTTTCACAAAAAATGATTGGCTAAAAATATTCTTTATAAACAAAAAGCCTTCACAGAGTTAACTCCGTGAAGGCTTTTATATTTTTTACTAGTACGCTGGGATGAATTACAATCCTTTCGCTTTTTTCACGATTTCTTCAGCCAAGTTTTGTGGCACGAATTCATAGTGAGAGAACGTTAAGTTTGCAGTAGCACGTCCAGAAGACATAGTACGTAAATCAGTTACATAACCGAACAATTCAGATAAAGGGATATCAGCTTTCAAGATTACAGCACCTTGTTTAGAATCCATACCTTTCATCATACCACGACGACGGTTCATGTCACCAGTGATAGGACCTGTGTATTCGTCAGGAGTAACAACTTCTACAGCCATGATTGGTTCCATGATTTTAGCTCCAGCTTGTTTAGCTGCTTCTTTGTAACCCAAACGAGCTGCCATTTCGAATGACAACGCATCTGAATCGACATCGTGGAAAGAACCGTGGTATAAACGAACTTTCATTGAATCCATTGGATATCCAGCTAAAGCACCGTTTTTCATTGCTGCTTCAAATCCTTTTTGGATTGAAGGAATAAATTCTCTTGGAATTACCCCACCAACGATAGCATTAACGAATTCCAATCCTTCTTTACCATCTTCTCTTGGTCCGATTTCAAATGCGATATCGGCAAATTTACCTTTACCACCTGATTGTTTTTTGTAAACTTCACGGTGTTCAGTAGATTTCGTCAATGATTCTTTGTAAGCTACTTGCGGAGCACCTTGGTTTACTTCAACTTTGAATTCACGACGCATACGGTCGATGATGATTTCAAGGTGAAGCTCACCCATACCTTTAATGATAGTCTGTCCTGTTTCTTCGTTAGATTCAACTTGTAACGTTGGATCTTCTTCGATTAACTTACCAATAGCTTTCGAGAAGTTATCTTGGTCAGCTGATTTCTTAGGCTCGATAGCATACCCGATAACTGGCTCAGGGAATACCATTGATTCAAGAACGATTGGGTTTTTCTCATCAGATAAAGTATCACCAGTTTTGATGTCTTTAAATCCAACAACCGCAGCGATATCACCAGCTTCTAATCTTTCGATAGAATTTTGCTTGTTAGCGTGCATTTGGAAGATACGAGAGATACGCTCTTTGTTTCCAGAACGGTTGTTCAAGATATAAGAACCAGCCTCTAATACACCTGAATAAGCACGAACAAAACATAAACGACCTACGTAAGGGTCAGTTGCAATTTTAAATGCTAAAGCTGCAAATGGATCTTGAGTAGACGGTTTACGAATGATTTCAGCATCAGTACGTGGGTCAGTACCTACGATATTATCTTTATCTAAAGGTGAAGGTAATAATGCCATCACATAGTCAAGCATTGTTTGAACACCTTTGTTTTTGAATGATGAACCACAAAGCATCGGAACGATTTTCATTGCGATAGTAGCAGCACGAAGTGCAGCTAAGATTTCATCTTCAGAAATTGATTCTGGATCTTCGAAGTATTTCTCCATCAAAGTATCATCAAATTCTGCTACTGCTTCCAATAATTTCTCACGGTATTCAGTTGCTTCGTCGATCATATCTTCAGGAATAGGCACAACTTCAAAAGTCATTCCTTTATCGTGCTCGTTCCATTTGATACCACGGAAGTTAACTAAGTCAACAACACCTTCAAACTTATCTTCAGCACCGATTGGCAATTGTAAAGGCACAGCATAAGAACCTAACATTTCTTTTACTTGTCTACAAACATTCAAGAAGTCTGCACCCGAACGGTCCATTTTATTAACGAAACCTAAACGAGCTACGTTATAGTTGTTTGCTAAACGCCAGTTAGTTTCAGATTGAGGCTCAACACCATCAACGGCACTAAATAAAAATACAAGACCATCTAATACACGTAACGAACGGTTTACCTCAACGGTAAAATCCACGTGACCTGGAGTATCGATAATGTTAATGTGGTAATCTTGTTCTCTGTATTTCCAGCCTACAGTAGTTGCAGCTGAAGTAATGGTAATACCTCTTTCTTGCTCTTGCTCCATCCAGTCCATTGTTGCTGCACCATCGTGTACCTCACCAATTTTGTGGCTTACACCAGCATAGTAAAGAATACGCTCAGTGGTTGTTGTTTTACCCGCATCAATGTGGGCAGCAATACCAATGTTTCTTGTGTACTTTAAATCACGTGCCATTGTTAATATGTTGATTATTTGTTTTTTATCGTTTTTCTTAGGTTAATTTTCACATACAAAACAGAATAACTAATATAGGTTCTCACGTATGTACTCCTTTATCCTAATAAATTAGGGTGCAAAATTACTGATTCTTAGTTAAATACAAAAGCGAAGTGCAATATCTTTTTATTAACTTGGGTAAATACAAAATATCCGAACAAAATAAAACACTAAATTGTAGTAACGAATTGATTCCCTTGTTTCGCTATTTCTACAGAATGTTGACAAACGTTTGAATAGATTTACAAGGTACTTGTCCAACGTTACTGAACATCTATCATCAAATGGTAAAGTAATTGATGATGCCTCCTAAGCCCTTGTTTACCTTTCCACATAAATAGGCCTTGTTGTAGTAAAGAACGACCCGTATCATTTCTGGAAACGACTACTAAATGATTTCTGGAGTCAATAATCATAAATTGTCCTCCCCAACCCGATGCCCAAATGGTTTTATCATCTTGGTCAATCAGCCATAAATAACCATAATGATCCATTGGCTCATTATCTTTCACTGCTGAATAAGCTGTGGTACTTTCTTTAATCCATTCCGACGAAACTATTTTTTTACCTCGCCATTTTCCTTCGTGCAATATCAAAAGTCCAATTCGAGCTAAGTCAGAGGCCGTCAGATAAATGATATATTGTCGATGTTCAGAAAACGAAGGCTGTTTATAAGTAACATGATTTGCCCTGAATTTTTCCATGCCTAATGGCTTTGCAAGCCATTCTTCCATCATTTGTCCAATGCTCATCTTGGCTTGGTTCTCTAAAATCGTCCCTAATACATTAAAGCCCCAATTGTTATAATAATAAAACTCGCCAGGCTTGTGCATCCCTCTTTGCGGACGCGATGCCTTCATCTCTTTGGTCTCACCAGAGGCTTCAATATAAATACCCGACCTTGACATCAGCAAATCTCTAATCGTACAGGTTTTTTCGGGGGCTGTCAAAGGAGCCTTGCTATCATCAATTCCTAGCTCGTCAAGTGTTTGGTTTAGCCGAACAATACCTTTGTCTATGGCTATTCCATACAAAACGCTAATAATGCTTTTTCGGGCAGAGTGAGTCATAATAGGCAAATCTACTTCGCCCCATTGTGCCAGTATGCTGTCGTCTTTAATTGCTACGAAAGCATCATATTCAGTTTTATTTTTCAGGAAATCGTAAGCCTCTTCGATTTTCTCAGGTTTCCGAATTTGTTTCGTAAAAGGGAGCGGTTGGAAGGTTTTATTTTTACCATTCAAAAACCGTAAAGAGCAGGAACAAAAAAGTAGCGATGCTAAAATACCTAGATAAATAATTTTTCTCATGAGCGAAAGATGTTGATTTGTCCTGCAAACCAAGGCTTTCTACATCATAAAAAACTCTCAAAAAATATTTTGAGAGTCATTATTTTTATGTTTCTCTAGAAATTCTTTAGGAGATACGCCTTCAATTGCTTTGAAGACACGATAAAAACTAGCTTCTGAATTAAAGCCACATTCATAAGCCAAGCCCGCAATTGATAATTTTTCAACTTCGTCCGTTAAAAGTCTTTGCTTTATTTCATCAATGCGATAGCGGTTGATAAGGCTTCGGAAATTGGTATTCAATTCATTATTAATCACTGAAGAAATCAGACTGGGTGACAGATTTATACTTTTTGCCAGTGAATCAATGGTTAATTCAACGGTTAGGTAAATTTTATCTTGCTCTAAAGCCTGTAAAATTGCAATTTGAGCTAGTTGTCGTTCAGGGTTTAGTAGGGATACATTAGTCTCTTGTGGTTTGTCTGATACTAACTTGACTTCTTTAGGAATGTTGAGAGGATTAATGTTATAGCCTCTAAAGCCCATATAATAAATTAACCCTGCCAGAAAAACATGAAAAAATTTCCATGATACCAGTTGATTTTGCCAAAGACTAAAACCTAATAAAACTATCAAAATACCCGAAAGCACCATGATATTCCTGAGCCATTGCAACGTTGAGATATCAGAATTTGCGGTTTGCAGATATGTGTTTTTATCATAATGAACAATTTGACGGTAACTTAACAACCAATAGACAATTGCTGAAATGACAGATAAGATATCTTCTAAAGTCTTTATTTCATTGAAATATAATGCCTCCGCCAATTTATCTTTTTCTCCGATTGTGTTTATTGGCAATACTGTTAGATATACTATTATTGAATACATGGCGAAAATAGCATAAGGTAAAAAATGCCAAAGGTGTTTTTTACTGTATTTAAAAGACGAATTGGTTAATGAAATGGCATAAAAATAGATAATAGGAGCAATCAATAATTCTAATGAAATGGGCAAATAGCGTATAGAAGGGTTATCCCAAAGATGGGTAGTATGAAGAAGGATTTTGATGCATAAAATATTAAAAACAACAAGAATATAAGCTAATAGCTTTTTATTAAGATATAATGGCTTCTGGAGAAATATCAAAATAGATATTACACATCCTTGTATTATACCAACAAATAAGATTACCTCAAATACAGAAAATTGTTGGTTCATAATATTTAGTTTTTTAGTAAAGTTAAATATAGCAAACCATAAATACTTTTCTTTGATTGGTAACAAAACAAAAAACGTCTGTTGCAATTGCACAGACGTTTTAGTATCACCTAACCACTAAATATAATTTCTTTAATAAGTACCTTAATACTTATTTTGTATTAAATTTTTGCTTTAAATCTTGCTGATTCTAGCTGAGCTTGTTTTCCTTCAGAATTATTTCCGATGATAATCAATTCTCCTTCTATTTCAGTATCAGTCAATTTTGTAATATTTACTCTTCCCACTCCGTTCTTCAATCCTTCTTCGTTCACTAAGGTAGTTTGGTAAAAGTTGTTTAATTCTCTAAAATGGTTTACGTTTTTTATCAAATTCCCTATGTTTTGTACTTTGCCTTCGCCGGGGATAAAAAATGTTCCTTTTTCTTGAACACCGTATAACTTTACAAATACTGATTCCGACGTTTTTTCGTCTATTATCGCAATTGCTAAAGTTTTCAGCCCTCTTTCAATACCTTTTTTTACTTCTACCTTATCTGAATAAATTGTATGTTTATAACTTTCTTCAAAAGTGATTCTACCAGAGAAAAACCCTTTATTTGAGTTACTAATGACTTCTATATTTCTACTATAAGTAATTAATGTTGCTATGGAAAGCAATAGAATTGCTACTACTACTATTGGATTGTTTTTTAAAATTCGTTTCATAGGTTTATTGAAATCAATTATTTTCGCTTAGCTATTAATTTCTTGAGATCTATTAAAGATTTTGTACTTTTCTTATATTTGTCCGACAAAATTACAAATAATTTTCCGAAAATTACAAAAGACTTCTCATTAAGTCATTTTTAATTTATTAAACGGTAAATATTTTGTTTAATGACGTATTGAGTACTTAATTGCTTATAAACTATTGAACTTAAGGCTTTATTAGGTACTATTTATAAGGACTGAAAAAACCCAAAAAAGGTTGGTTCATATAAATTATTTTTTTGTTAATTTCTCATTTCATATAAGACCCAGCATCATACACTTTGGTCACACCTTCTATCGTAACTGTATAATTAAAGCCTGGTTGGATAGCATAAGCACCATATTCTCCTTTCTTATTTACTGCTAAATATCCAATCTGAAATTCTTTATAATTGTATCTTTTTACAATTCTCATGATGGCTTCTTCACATGCTTGCTGAGGTGTTCTTCCGTTTCTCATCAATTCTACAATCAAAAATGAACCTAACGTTTTTAAAACAAATTCACCTAGTCCTGTAGCACATGCTCCACCTACTTCATCATCACAGAAAACAGCCGCACCAATGATGGGCGAATCTCCTACTCTACCATGCATTTTAAAAGCTAAACCACTCGTCGTACAAGCACCAGAAATTTCACCTTTGTTTCCTAAAGCCAACAATCCGATTGTATCATGACGCTCGATATTAATTTTAGGCTCATATTTTGAGGTTTTCTTCCACTCTATCCAAGCTTTTTTAGCATTTTCGGTCAAGAGGTTTTCTTTTTTAAATCCTTGAGAAAGTGCAAATTGTAAAGCACCTTCACCCGACAGCATTACGTGTGGCGTTTTTTCCATCACGGCTCTTGCTACAGAAATAGGATGCATGATATTTTGCAAAAAATTTACAGAGCCAGCATTTCCTTTTTCATCCATAATACAGGCATCTAAGGTTACGAAACCATCTCTGTCTGGGAATCCCCCATAACCTACAGATGTATCGTTAGGGTCGGCTTCAGGCACCCTTGCTCCTGCCTCAACGGCATCCAAGGCTTTGCCTGTTTTTTGTAGCGATTCCCAAGCCGCATAATTAGCCTTTTCATTTTTCCAAGTTGATATTACCAACGGAAACGTAGCAAGGTTTGAATTATCAGACGCTTTCGCACTTACAGAAGCAAGTGCCGTTAATGCTGTTGTTTGTTTAATAAAGGTTCTGCGTTGCATGAAGAATTAAATTGTTGATTAATAGCAATTTCACAATTGCTTAGATTTTAAAATAAAAAGGATAAGTAAGGTTGCTGTTGATAGCTACTCAATTTATTAAAAAATCTAAACATATAAAAACTATCACATTAATCTGTAATAAATCTTATGCTCATAGGGTTTTATCAAAAAAGTGTGCAGGCATTGCTAAAATTGCTGCTAAATCGCTCAATTCTTTGATTTATTGTACATTCAATCAAAAAAATATCATAAATAGCTTGTTATAAGATTTAAAATCTATGAAATATTTTGTACGGAAAAATATTTATTTATTTTCGTATAATAAATTCTACAATATCAACCCGCACTCGCCTAATGAAATTAACGCTTATTGTACTTTTTTGGGGATTTTTCTTCACAGTGGCTCAAACCCAAGTTATTTACTTTAATCAGAACTTCGAAACCGCTACTACAAGCTCGCAGATACCTTTTGAAAGTGAAAATACTCCGACAGTGGGTCAATTTAATTACCTTACTAATGTATTAATTAATGCTAGCGGAGAGAAGTATTTAAAATTTATAGGGAATAATTCTATTTGTAGGGCAACCAGAAGCACTGCTTTTTCACCTACCCCTTCTACTTTATATGTTCAGTTTTCGGTTAGGGCTAGCAGTATTGGGGCAGAAAACCTCAATGCGGTGGAATTTTATTTTGGCGACGGAGCCAATTTTGATAATAGTACGGCTTCTCCAACCTCGCCAGTAATGAGCATTAAATTTGGAGTAAATACTCCTTCAAATCTTATTATTCAAGGAGCGCCTCAATTAGCTAATTCATTTATCCCTGTCACGCTTTTTATCAACAATAGCAATGGCACGATGAGCTACAATGATGGTGTAAGAAGTGGTATGGTTAATGCCAAAAAGTATGATTTGTATGCTGGTGCTATATTAATCAGCAACGACCAGCCCCTAGATAACCTCGATGGAAATTTGACAAAATTCAAAATTCTGACAAAAAGCATTACGGGTTCTCCGACATTCGACTTTGATAATTTTATCATTAAAAATGACTTCATAAAATTATCCACTGCCCTTACCTCTTTCAAAGCACAGTCGGTAGAGACCCATAAAGTAGCATTGAGTTGGGAAACTGCTACAGAAATCAATAGTGATTATTTTGTATTGGAAAGAAGTAGAGATAGTATTAACTATATTCAAATCAGTAAAATAAAAGCTGCGGGAGAATCTTCAAATAAAACAACGTATCAATTTGTTGATGAAACGCCATCATTCGGAACAAATTATTATCGTTTAAAGCTAATCGAGACAGATAAAAAAGAACAGGTTTTCATTCCTCAATCAGTAGTTATTTCTGATGCCAATGTCCCGTTTGGTGTATTTCCTAATCCAGTCATTACTCCTGAATTCTATGTTAAAGTAGAAAATACAGAGGAATCTGAACTGAGTCTTTTTGATATTAACGGCAGAAATATTGCCTTTGAAAAGAATACTATCACAGATACTATCTTGAAAGTTATTCCTTCTGAAGGATTGAATTTGGGTATGTATGTACTAAAAGTGAAAAATGCTGGCAGTGTGAAAGAACATAAAGTTATTGTTTTTAAGTAAGGCTGTATTACTAAGTTTAAGCGTAAAAAATAACGTTGTCATCGTATAGAGGTTTAGAGAGGCTAAAAATCATAAGTAAATTTACTTATTCTGTCTAAAAACTTTTAAAAATAGAAAATCATTGTCATCAAAAACGGTAAAATATGTTATATTTGATTACACGACCGCCAATATAATCACTTTAAAACATTACGACGATGGCATTACAATACTTATCCGATACCTATGGAAAACCCACTGCAGTAGTTATACCGATAAATGTTTGGGAAATAATTACAGACAAATACCAAGACTTAAAAAAGCTTGATGGTGTTTTTGCTCAACATACAGAAATTGAACCTCTTGACAACATTGAGAAAAGCTTCAAAGAAATGCAACGAGTAAAAAAAGGGAAATTACTGAAAAAGACGTTTGTTGATTCTTTTCAAAAATAGAAACCTCATCATTACAAAAAAGAAGAAGCCACAACTTAATTGCTGTGGCTTCTTCTTTTTCTAAACTTCTTGTACTACTGGTTTCCCAAAGTATTTCTGTCTGATTCGTTCGTTGATATAATACATACAAGGAACGATAACAAGGGTAAGAATCGTAGAGAACGTAAGTCCGTAGATAATCGTCCATGCTAAGATATTCCAGAAAGCAGCACTGTCAGACCCTGTATGAATATGTGGATTTAGTTCTGTAAACATTGCCACAAAGTCGATACTCAAACCAATTGCCAAAGGTACTAAACCTAATACTGCGGCAGCGGCTGTCAAGATTACAGGCGTCAAACGTGTACTTCCTGCTTCCACGATGGCCTTCTTCAATGGATAACCCCTGTGTACTAACTCATCGGTAAATTCTATCAATAGAATACCATTTTTTACCACAATACCAGCCAAGGCGATAATACCTACCCCTGACATAATAATAGAGAACGTTTGACCAAATGCCATAAAGCCCAACAATACCCCAATAAACGAAAGCAAGATGGTAACAAAAATGATAATTGGTTTTGAGATAGAATTAAACTGCATTACCAATACCAAGAAAATCAATAATACTGCTGAAACAAGGGCTCCTGCCAAGAACGTACCCGTTTCTTTTTGGTCTTCTTGTTCACCTCCCATACGAAGTGTATAGCCACTTGGTACATCCATATCATCAATTAACTCTTGAATCTCTGCAACTATTTCATTAGCATTATAGCCTTGTACTACATTCGAGCTCAATGTTACTAAACGCTCTTGATTCTTACGATTAATCTGACTGAAAGAAGTAGAGTAAGAAATCGTAGCAATAGAATTTAAAGGTACTTGACGTAATACGCCACCCATTACCATATCTCTATAAGTAATATTCAAACTCAATAATTTTTCAATTTGATTTCTATCTTCCGATTTAACCCTTAATTGAATTGGGTATTCATCCTTATCATCTCTGAATTTAGATATTTCAGTTCCGAACAAAGCAGTACGAACAGCCATCGCTACTTGTGCAGATGAAATACCTTCACGTTGAGCTTTCTCTTTATCCACATCAATGATAATTTCAGGCTTGTTAGTAATCAAATCTGATTTTAGCTCTTCAATACCTTTAATGCCCGACTTGTCAATAGCACTTAGCACTCTTTTTTCAAGTTTCGCCAACTCTTTAAAGTCATCCCCTGCTATTTCAATCGCAATAGGTGCACCTGTTGGTGGTCCATTGTTTTCTCTATCTACTGAAATAATAGAACCCGGTAATGGCAATGCCTTAATCTCTTTACGAACCTTATCTAAAATCACTTCCGAAGAAATACCTCCACGATTAACTTTACTCACAAAGGCTACAGTTACTTTAGATTTCTGTGGCGTTGGTGCTCTATCTGGGTTGGTTGGGTCACCAGCATTTTTACCAACGTTTGAAATCACAGAGTTAACCATTCCTTCTGCATTTTCTCTTTTTAATACCTCAAATACCTTCTTTTCAATCACCTTGGTTACCGAATCCGTTACACGGGCATCAGTACCTACAGGCATATTGTTGTAGATATAGATATAGTCAGGGTCGCCACTTGGGAAGAATATTACTTTTGGTTGAACTATTCCCATCAAAACAAAAGTAACTACCAACAATACAACCATTCCTATTACCGCAAATACTGGACGATAGCCTGTAATTACCCAAGAGATTAATTTTTGATAATTATTCTTGAAAGCTGGTAACGATTTTTCTTGGAAAGGAATGATGATTTTAGGCGTAAGGATAAAATGGTTGAACACATACAATGCAAGAATCAACACAAAGAAGTTTCCTAAGCCAAAGTTCACAATATAACCAAGCAACGCACAGACAGCTAATATAATAGCAGGTTTTTTCAGTGATTGTACACTTGTATCTACATGCTCGTTTTCATCATGACGTTTCATGAATGAAACGGCAAAAACTGGGTTCATTACATAAGCCACAATCAACGAAGCAATCAACGTACAGATTAAAGTAATTGGTAAGAACTTCATGAATTCACCTACGATACCAGGCCAGAAAAGCAACGGTACGAAAGGCATAATCGTAGTAGTAGTTCCTGATAATACAGGGATAAATACTTCCGAAGCTGCCAATTTTACGGCATCAACAATTGATATATGACGATAGCGATTGAAAATACGGTGTGAGTTCTCAATAACCACGATGGCATCATCCACAACAATCCCTAGCCCGAGTAAGAAAGCAAAAAGTACGATTGTATTCAGGGTAAAGCCCATGAAATACAAAGGAATGAATGCTAACAAGGCCGACAAAGGAACAGATAGACCAACGAAAATAGCATCACGAACGCCCATAAAGAACATCAATACTAATACTACGAAGATAAATCCGAGGATTACAGTATTTACCAAGTCGTTAATATCTCCTTTTGTTCTTTCAGATGAATCGGCAGTGATTTTAATCTCTAAACCTTGTGGTAAACGATTCTCCTTAGCTTTTGCGATAATTTCCTCAATTTTCTCTGAGGCAGCAATCAAGTTAGCACCACCACGTTTGATGACGTTCAGGGTAACTACTTTCTTGTTATTCAAACGAGCAAAATCTTGCTGTTCTTCACTGCTATCAATTACTTCGGCAACATCTCCTAAACGAACCATTGCCCCTAAAGACGAACGAAGACGAATATTCTGGATTTGATCCATCGATTTAAACTCTCCTTTCACTCTTAGCGTTCTACGAACACCTTCAACGCTTAGTTCACCTCCAGAAATGTTTACGTTTTCACCCTGAATGGCCATTTGGACATCACTAAAAGTAAGTCCAGCTACTTGTGCTTTGTATAAATCAAGGTTGATTTGAATTTCACGTGTTAATGCCCCTACAATATCTACACGGGTAATTTCTGGTAAACCTTCAATCTCATCTTGTAAATCTTCTGCGAAATCTTTCAATTTAGCCAACGGGAAGTTCCCAGCTAAGTTGATGTTCATAATTGGGAATTCCGAAAAGTTAACATCCTGCACAACAGGTTTCTTGGTTAAATCTTTTGGTAATTCTACGATATCAACTTTGTCTTTTACTTTTCTTAAAGCGTCATCTACTTTCACATCAGGATTGAATTCAACTAGAATAATCGAGAAATCTTGTAGTGAGTTCGACTTTACTTTCTTTACCCCAGCAATCGTTTTGATTTGCTTTTCGATTGGCTTGGTAATGGTATTTTCAATATCCCCTGGCGTTGTTCCTGCATAAATAGTTTGTACATAAATTTGCGGTACTTTAATATCAGGGAATTGTTCTTTCGGTAAAATGTTATAAATAACCATACCGACAATGAATAGCACTACGGTGAAAAGATACACCGTTTTCTGATTGGTTGCTAACCAACCAATCATGTTATATATGGCCCCCGAACCATGTTTCTCGTTGGTGAGGGCTTCGTTTTCTTCTTGCTCTTTCATGATAAAATGTTGAGTGATAGTAATGCGTAAATGCGAAGATGGCTATTGATTAAAATGCCACTGGTGTTCCATCTACTAATTCTTGATACCCTTGAGTAATTACTAAGTCACCCGTAGTAAGGCCTTCTAAAATTTCAACATTACCATTATAAGAAATACCTGTTTTAACGACTTTGCTACGAGCTACTTTCTTACCATTTTCGGTAACGGCTACGTAAACAATATCACCTAATTCAGTTTTCTGGATAATGTTTTGATTAACCACTAACGAATTAGATTTTGTCAAATCGTTGATATTAACAATAGCTACTTGATTTGGCTTTAAAGCCCCACCCAAATTCGGAATGTTTCCTTCAATACCAAACGTTCTTGAAACTGGGTCAACTACAGCATTTACTACTGAAATTTTGGTATTCAATTCTTTGTTAATATCTGGAAATTTCACTGTCATGGTAGCCCCTTGTTTTACAGAACCCACATAAGTATCAGCAATTTTAGCCGTGATTTTCAAGTCGCCAACGTTTACAATCTGAGCAATCGGTACACCTGGAGAACCCATTTCACCTGTTTTCTGGCGAACGATTTCAACTGTTCCAGAAATTGGTGCGTATACTTTAGTCATTGCCAACTGAGTTTCCATCGTTACGATACGTCTCTCCAAAGATTCTTTGTTCGCTTTCGCTTGAAGATACTGCACTTCTGTACCAATCTGTTGATCCCAAAGTGTTTTTTGCTTATTGTATAGCGTAACAGCTAAATCTAACTGGTTTTTGATTTCAGCTAAACTTTCTTTCAACACATTGTTGTCGATAGTAGCTACCAACTGTCCTTTTTTCACAGCTTGACCATCAATGATAAAAATGCCTGTGATAGCACCTGCCATTTGTGGTGTTACTTGAACAATGTTTTTAGAAGTAACTACGCCTTGTGCTTCAACAAAATGTTTGAAATTTTCAGCCTGAATCGGCATTACAGCAACTGTAATTACTTTTGCTTCTGCTTTATCTTCGCCAGCTCCTAACTCTTTTTCTAATGCCTTAATTTGGGTTTCAAGCTCTTTTTGCTCTGTTTTCAACTTAGCCAATTCAGCTTTTTTATCTGGTTTACTACAAGATGCCATGAACAATGAACTTGTTAGTATACTCCCCACCAATAATAATTGAAGCCCTGTGAGCTTAGAGGTATTTGGTTTGTTTAATAAATATTTCATGTTGATATGATGGTAAATGTCTTTTTATAATCTAAATTATTTAATGTTCTTATTTGAATCTATTCAGTATAAAGTCTTCCCAATGCTTTGTCTAAATCTACTTTTGCAACTAAAGCATTATAGAATGTTGTAAAATAGTTGGTTTGTGCTTCTTTGTAAGCGATTTCAGCATTTACCACTTCTAAGTTTGACCCAACCCCTTGTTGATATTTTATTTTAGTAACTCTTACTACTTCTTTGGCCAATTCCATATTAGCTTTCTGTTCTTCTAATGTTTCATAAGCATTCTTTAACGTAATATGGCTTTGTGTAACTTGAAGGTCGATTGAGTTTTCTAATAATTCAAAACTGTTTTTTACTTTTTGTAAACTGTTTTGTGATTGAACAATTTTGTATTTCTTCTGGAAGCCATCAAAAATTGGTATCTGTATCGATAAGCCAAGTGTTGCGGCATTGAACCACGGCTTGGTAACTAAGTCTGAAAACTTAGGGCGACCAGCCGAATAATTGTAACCACCTGTCAGCATTACTCTTGGTAAATAACCCACCTTCTGGTTTTTTACGTCCAATTCAGCCAAACGATTTTGTGTCTCAAGGATAGAATATTCAATACGATTGCCATATTTAATATCCTGCGGTGTTTCTGGCAATACCTCTGAAATTTTTACATCGGCCAATTTATCCGTTAAAGTAATGTTTTCAGTAATCTTCTTTCCCATTTGAAATTTCAACAGATGGTAACTTAAATCCTGCAAACGTTGTACATTCTTTGCTTCTATTTTCAAGTTATTCATCTGAACTTCAAGGCGTTGCACATCTATTTTTTCTGTAAAACCTTGTACGTTCAATGCCTTGGTATCACGCAATAAAGAATCTAAACGACCAATGTTTAAATCAAGTAATTTGATTCTCTCTTCGTTTACCAAGATACTGTAATATGCTTTTGTCACATTCTCAGCGGCTTGTTGCTTCGTTTGTACCAGTGTTTTTTTAGATAGCTCTTTGTATACATCTGCTGCCTTAAGCCCCAGTAAGTACGAACCATCAAACAAAATCTGGTTCAGGTTAACACCAGCCTGACCGCTATTGGCAACACCAAATTCAGCCGCTATTACATCCCCTTCTTTAGCACTTGGGTCGAATGTTTTAGCAGGGATAAATACTTTCTGAATAATCAGGTTGTTAGTATACCCAATATTTCCACTCACTTGTGGCAAACCAATACCTTTCAATTCACTTACTCTTGCTTCAGCAGTTAAAATATCAATTTGAGCATTTTTGATAGAGGTATGATTCTTGACAGCATAATCTACCGCTTCGCGGAGAGAGTAGCTTTGCTGTGCTTTTACGAATTGTGAAGTAATTAAAATGCTAAATAAGAGCAAATTACCTCTTAGAAGTTTTCTCATTTGAAGTTTACTTTTGTTGGTATTCATTATAAATTTTGGTTCCTTTCTCGGTTAAAACACCTCGGATAAAATGGTCTAGGAGTTCTAATTGCACTTCTACTATGGTAAATTTGCTAATTGAAAAACTGCTAGGATCAAAACCCATTTCAATTTGTTCAAGACGCATTCTAGCAAGAATATCTATTTTAATTTCTGCTCTGAACAAGCCTTGCTCTATGCCTTCAATTAAATCTTTTTTGATACTTTCTAGGATGAATTTTTCCTTATGTTCTTGAAAGATATTCCATGACCTAGGATGGTACTTTTTAATATCAAATAATGTTGATGGATTTACCTCGGCAAAGGCTTGCTTAATGACCTCCATTGACTTTACCATTCTATCTATAACATTCTTTGACGAATTGTGTAGTTCTTCCCATTCACATTTATCTTCCTTCATTTCTCTTTGAAATAACTGAAACACAATATCGTCTTTGTCTTCAAAATGCAGATAAATCGTTTTTTTAGAGATTCCTAATTCGTTGGCAATATCATCCATAGTCACAGATTTTACTCCGTAACGAAAAAACAATTCTTTCGCCTTAATGATGATTCTTTCTTTGATTTCCAATGTGATGTAATAATTTGGTAAGGAAACTTTAGAAACATTAAAAGTTTCTTATGCAAAGCTATGGAAACTTTCAACTGGCTCAAAGTTTTTTATGATTTTTTTTAGAAAAGGTAAAACTCGGTGATAAGCGGTTGAAGCTATTGGCAGGTATTAAATATTTAATATGTGCAGGTTATGTTAAATAATTGTAAAGCAAGCTAGTTTTAGTAAACTTGTTGTATTTGCATTTTTTTTATATCCTTGCTTATCGTGTTTATTTTTTTGGCGATGTAAAATGCTTTCTTATTAAATATTTATATCAAAAAACATACCATTTTTCCATAAAATTCTGTTTTTTTCAGGTGTTATGACTACAAAAAAGGTCGTCAGAAAATAGATGATTCTTGACGACCTTTTTTTTATTATGGTAAATTAATGACACAATAAAGCTAATAATGGTTGGAATTATCTTCCAAAATCATCTTGTAATCTCACAATATCTTCCTCGTCGGATGGATTTTCAGGGTCAGTATGTTGCCAGATTTCGGCTACTATTCCCCAACCATCTAAACCAATTAAACGGTGGCGTTCGCCTGTATCCATCTGAATAAAACTTCCTGATTCTAATACTTTCACTTCGTCAGACTCTTCGTCTGTATCACTAATCTTTACACCTACTGTAGTACCTGCAATTACTTTCCAGATTTCAGCACGACGGAAATGATATTGCCATGACAAACGTTTTTCAGGAGCTACAACTAAAATCTTTGGTGATAATTTATTGGTAATCTGAATTTCAGACATTTCCAAATGTGGAAAATATTTAGCTGCAAAAGCTGGTGCTTGAGTTTCGTCGATAACAAAAAAACCTCCCCAAGGACGAGTTTGGTCTTGTTTAACTACAGTAAAGTTATCTTCCGCCAAAGCAGCTGCAATTTGTTCAAAGATAGATGCCTTATCAGCATCTTGAGAAAGGGTAAGATTCATAAGGTTTGACAGTTTTTGAATTACAAAGTTAAGAGTTTTGCATAATTTCCCTTTGATAGGCAAAAACTATTTAGCAATTATAGTTCTATCTTTGCCATGTCTTCCCATCAAATAAAACTATAAAATTATTAAATGGTATTTTCCTTATGAACGGATTATTGATTATCATGGCTGATGCCAATACTTATGATGGGAACCTTTCACCGATTGCCATTGACAGAGTATTGGGTGCATCAAAATTCTTGAAAAATAATCCTGAATTTTATGTTTTATGTACTGGTGGCTTTGGTAGTCATTTCAACACTTCTGAGTACCCACATGCCCAACATCTACAGAATTTTTTATTAGAAGAGGGAATTGCTCACGACAGGTTTGTTGAATTCTCTTTAGGCGAAACTGCTATTGAAGACATTCAGCTATGTCATAGAATCATTAATCGCTATGAACCCGATATGGTAGCTGTGATTACTTCAGATTATCAAGTAGAAAGAATCCGTTTTACTTTTCAAAAATATTCTGATTATCAGTTCTTTTTTTTCCTTGAAGTAAAATCAAATTTATACGAAGAAGAAATGGAAAGACTTGTCAGGCTTGAACAACAGGCACTCAATCGACTAATGCTTTTACCATAAAACACCAAGAGGCTTACTTTCGTAAACCTCTTGATATTGATATATTAATAAATATTGAAGCTGTTTAAACTTTCGGTTTCTGAGGTGAAAGTATTGTATTTTTGAATTGATTTTTCAAAATTTGCGAAGCATAGCATCGCTACGTTGAGTAAATTTTGGAACAAGCTATTCTAAAAGACTTAGTTTA
>NZ_JBWKYN010000099.1:0-20425 GCF_059423785.1 Arcicella sp. GW458-12-2-14-TSB2
ATATTATTTCCATAATAGACTGTAAGTAGATGGGCAGTAGTTTCTACAAAAAACGTTACTGCTAAATAAGCAATAAAGTTTTTATTATAGCTAGGCGTAAGTTTATGCCTATTTATCAATAGTACAATAAGTGTAATTAGTATTACAGTAGGCAAGAAGTAGGTTTTTAATGTCATTATTTTATTTATTAAGGCCTTTTGCTTGGGTCGCCACAGCATAGCATTTCAACTGCACCTTCGGTAGATTTCCCAAATGTTCTCGCCCCAAGTGTTGTTGAATCATAAGAGCGGAAACCTCTCGTAATTACATAACCATGGTCATCTGGGTAATTTATTTCAACAATTTTATCATTTACTGCTTCTGGGTTCTCTTTTCCAAGTAAAATAGCAATATTTAGTTGATTTGATATGTCTGTTTGAAAGTTATCAAAACAGCTATGCTGGTTAGGTAAAGTAACACCAAAGTGAATACTTACATAAACATCTGGCTCTTCTTCGTCAAATTTATCCAAAAGCCCTTGTAAAAGTTCTCTGCGCATTACAATTCTTCCAATTTTTTTAATTTGTCTTGCCGAGGAAGATTTTATTTCAACATAATCTTCAAAATCCTCAATGATTCTTTTTAAATCAAATTGATTAATTTCCCCTGTTGCAGGATTAGACGGAGTGCTTACTATCTTAGTTGCCATAATGTTAGTGGGTATTTTGTTGGTTAATATTTCACAAGCAAGAACTAATACTATTTTCTCGTTTGCCTTAGTCAAAACTAGTAAAATCGGAAACACAATTACAAATTGGTCAACAAAAGCCACCAAAAAACTTATTATTCGGTTTGACACTCTTTTTAACCAATTGATATGCTACATTCTATTTGAAATACTTAAAATTTCAGTTATAGCTTTTATCTTTGAGGAAACACTTCATTTAACAATTTAAAATCACTATGCGAAAGCTCTCCTTTATTTTGATGCTCCTTTTGGTAGCGTCTGTTTCGAGTTATGCTCAACACTCAACAGTAAAAGCTAACTATGCGTTAGCAGCCAAGTTTTCTCCCAAAAAATTAAATAAAATGATTTTCTCTACCAGTGTTGACCCTCACTGGCTAAAAAAATCTGATCGTTTTTGGTATGTTTATGAAACTACCGAAGGGAAAAAATGGTATATCGTCGACCCTGTTAAAGCTGAAAAAAAACTTCTTTTTGATAATGAAAAACTGGCGGCTGCCATCACTAAAATTGTAAAAGACCCTTTTGATGCACAACACTTGGGACTGGATAGTATGCGTTTTGTCCGTGATGAAAACTGGATTCAGTTCGAAGTAAAAAGTACGCAAGACTTAGTGGAAAAGAAAGACTCAACCACCAAAAAAGATGCTAAAATTGTCAAGGAAAAACCAAAAGTGAAAAAGGTATTTTACTTTGAATATAACCTTAACACAACTGAATTAATAGATTTAAGTGATTTTAAAAAGCCTAAGAAAAAACCTGTTTGGGCAAGTATCTCTCCAGATGGCAATACCATCATTTTCGGTAAAAAACAGAACTTGTATTTGATGGATAAACTCAATTATGAGAAAGCCCTCAAAAACGAAGAAGATAGTACCATCGTTGAAATTCAATTGACAAAAGATGGTGTAGAAAACTTTGGGTACCATCGTGAATCTCTATCTTTTGGTGACAATGAAACCAATGTTGACAAAGAGAAAAATAAAAACAAACGTAAGCCTGCTTCTATCTTCTGGAGTCCCGATAGCAAGAAATTTGTGCTTAACCGTACTGATAACAGAAAAGTAAAAGATATATGGGTAATCAACAGTGTGGCAGACCCACGACCGACGCTAGAAACTTATAAGTATTGGTTGCCTGGTGAGAAAGATAGCCCGATAGAAAATATCATTCTCTTTGATGTTGCCAGTAAAAGTCAATTAGAATTGAATGCCGATTTATTCAAAGACCAAAGTATAAGTATCTGGAATACTACACCGTTGGCCAATACCCGTGATGATGATTATCGTGCTAATGTGTGGTTGGGGACGAAAGATAAGTTCTATCTGACTCGTGCCAGCAGAGATTTAAAAAGCATTGATGTAATGGTAGCAGACGTAACGACGAACACTGTAAAGCCCATTATAGAAGAGCGAATGAATACTTATTTGGAAACTCGCAAGCTTGGTTTGGTGAATGCTAGCAAGGAATTAATTCATTGGAGTGAGAGAGACGGATGGGGACATTTTTACTTGTATGATGAAACAGGAAAATTGAAGAATCAAATAACATCGGGGGCTTTTCATACCGAAGAAATCATCGGTATTGACGAGAAAAAACGAGTGCTGTATTTCACTGCCAATAACCGCGAAAGCAACGAAGACCCTTATTATTTACACACATATCGTGTAAATTTTGATGGAACAGGCTTGAAATTGCTGAACGAAGGAAATTTTGACCATGCTTCTAGCATCAATGATAATCAGCTTTATTTTGTTGATAATTTTTCAAGGGTGAATACTACGCCTAAAGCGGTTTTATACAATACAGATGGTAAAAAGCTCTTGGATTTAGAAACTACTGACTTATCATCTTTACTATCAGCAGGTTATAAATTCCCACAAACGTTTAAAGTAAAAGCTGATGATGGCATCACTGACCTTTACGGCGTAATGTACAAGCCTTATGATTTTGATAGCACTAAGAAATACCCAATCATAGAATATGTTTATCCTGGTCCACAAACAGAAAGCGTTAATAAGTCTTTCAGTAAGGGCATGGATAGGATAGACCGTTTGGCTCAACTGGGCTTTATTGTCATTACCGTTGGTAATCGTGGAGGTAATCCTGCTCGTAGCAAATGGTATCATAATTATGGCTATGGCAACCTAAGAGACTATGGTTTAGCAGATAAAAAAGCGGCGATTGAACAGTTAACCGACAGGTTTTCGTTTATCGACATCAACAAAGTTGGTATTCATGGACATAGTGGAGGTGGTTTTATGAGTACTGCTGCGATGTTGGTCTATCCAGACTTTTTTAAAGCGGCTGTTAGCAATGCAGGGAACCATGACAATAGTATTTACAACCGTTGGTGGTCTGAAAAACACCATGGTGTAAAGGAAATTATTTCCGAAAAAAATGATACGAGTTTTGTTTATAGCATCGAAAAAAACCCTGAGATTGCTAAGAATTTGAAAGGTAAATTGTTATTAATTCACGGAGAAATAGATAACAATGTGCACCCTGCTAATACTATTCGTGTGGTAAATGCTTTGATAAAAGCCAACAAGCGTTTTGAGATGCTTACGTTACCTACGCAACGCCATGGTTTTGGAGATATGACGGAATATTTCTTCTGGAAAATGGCTGACCACTTCACTAAATATCTTTTAGATGATTTCAGTGATAGGAGTGTAGACATCGAAGAAATGAATAAAGAAATAGAACGAAAACGATAATTTCATTTTGTTAATTTTAAAATAAAGCTTTTTTAAAACTAATTCGCTGATTTTAAGGTTAAATTTGTACCGAATTTTTCGCCACGAATTGCTCAGATTTTCACCAATCGGGCGGTTCGTGGCTATTGTTGTTATTGAAGATAAGAATATGCTCGTAAAAGATTTCCTTACCCTGTATCGTGAAGATGGCTTTGTGCAGATGATTGCTGAACAAATTAAAGTACCTAAAGACTACCCTCATATTCAAATAAAGGGCTTTATTGGTAGTTTGGACGCTGTAGTTGCGTCTGCTTTGCATTTACTCAACGAAAAGCAATCTCACCTGTTTGTGCTTTCCGACCGTGAAGAAGCGGCTTACTTTATCAACGATTTACAAAATTTAGTGGGTGAAGACCGAGTACTGGCTTTTCCGATGTCTTACAAAAAGGCTTATCAATACGAGGAGGTGGATAATGCCAATGTATTGATGCGTGCTGAAGTATTGAACAAACTCAACAATAATACCGAAGGAGTATTGATTGTTACTTATCCAGAGGCCCTCTCTGAAAAAGTTATCAACAAACGTTCCCTCACTAAAAATACTTTTACCATCAATGTATCTGAGAAATTAGATACTGCTTTTTTAGGGGAAGTATTGGCTAGTTATGATTTCGAGAAAACCGATTTTGTTTACGAAGCGGGGCAATATTCTATTCGAGGAGGTATCGTAGATGTTTTTAGCTATGCCAATGATTTGCCTTATAGAATTGATTTGTTTGGTGACGAAGTAGAAAGTATCAGAACTTTCGACCCTGAGTCTCAGCTTTCTGTCGAATCTATTTCTCGCATCAATATAATTCCTGATGTACAGAATCGACTGATTCAAGAAACCCGTGAGCCTTTCTTTAATTTCTTACCTGATAATACGCGTCTTTGGTTCAAAGATGTGGAGTTGACGCTTGAAATTATCGAAAAATCTTTTGAAAAAGTAGAAGCAAATTTTCAAGAAATTATTGCCAAAAGTGGTGGTATCAAGGTTATTTCAGAGCCTAATCAATTATTCGAAACACGCAGAAGTTTCCTGAATCTGATTAAAGAATTTGGTACGATTGAATTTGGAAAAAGATTTTATTTTAAATCTGCTCATGAAAAAATTCAGTATCAGGCAAAAGTACAGCCAACCTTCAACAAAGATTTCAAAAGATTAGCTGATAATCTTCGTGAAAATCAAGCTTTTCATTATACCAATATCATTACTGCAGACTCTCCAAAACAGCTTGAACGACTAGCGACTATTTTTGATGAAATTGATAGAAATGTTCGTTTTCAGGCAATGAATATTTCTTTGAGAGAAGGGTTTATCGACCAGCAAGCTAAAATTGTTTGCTATACCGACCATCAGATTTTCGACCGTTTTCATCGTTTCAGAGAAAAAAGCAAGTATTCAAAATCAAAAGCACTGACCCTCAAAGAATTACGTTCTTTACAAGTTGGCGATTTTGTAACGCACGTCGACTATGGTATTGGTCGCTTTGCGGGTTTAGATAGGGTAATGGTAGGCGATTCAGAACAAGAAGCTATCCGATTAATCTATAAAGACAATGATGTATTGATGGTTTCGATACATTCACTTCATAAAATTGCGAAGTATTCGGGCAAAGAAGGGGGACCACCGATTATGTCGAAATTGGGCTCGCCAGAGTGGGAAAACCGCAAATCGAAAGTAAAGAAGCAAGTAAAAGACATTGCCAAAGAATTGATTTCGCTCTATGCCAAGCGTAGGATGGCACCTGGCTTTGCTTTTTCTAAAGATACTTTTATGCAAGTAGAATTGGAATCGTCTTTCCTGTACGAAGATACCCCAGACCAAGCAAAATCGACGGCTGATGTGAAAGCCGATATGGAAAAACCACACCCAATGGACAGGCTAGTTTGTGGTGATGTGGGCTTTGGTAAAACGGAAGTGGCTATTCGGGCAGCCTTTAAAGCGGTCGCTGATTCAAAACAAGTCGCTATTTTAGTACCCACTACGGTTTTGGCAATGCAACACTTTAGAACCTTCCGTGATCGTCTGGAAAAATTTCCGTGTAGAGTAGAATACATCAATCGTTTTAAGTCGGATAAACAAATCAAAGAAACTTTGAAAAGAGTAGCTTCTGGTGAAACAGATATTCTGATTGGTACGCACAGAATTGTGAATAAAGACGTGGTTTTCAAGAATTTGGGCTTGATGATTATCGATGAAGAACAAAAATTTGGTGTAAAAGTAAAAGACCGTTTGAAAGAAATGAGGGTAAATATTGATGCCCTGACGCTTACTGCAACCCCTATTCCGAGAACACTACATTTTTCATTGATGGGTGCGAGGGATTTATCTATCATTGCCACACCTCCGCCAAACCGCCAGCCAGTTACAACAGAATTACAAATATTTAGTGAAACACTCATCCGTGATGCCGTAAGTTACGAGCTAAAAAGAGGAGGACAAGTATATTTTGTGCATAACCGAGTAGGAGAGTTGGAATCTATCGCCAACCTGATTTTACGCATGGTTCCTGATGCCAAAGTGGGCGTTGCTCACGGACAAATGGAGGGTGATAAGTTGGAAAAGGCGATGATGAATTTTATCGAAGGACATTATGACGTATTAGTTTCGACCAACATTATCGAAGCTGGTCTTGATATTCCAAATGCTAATACGATTCTTATCAATCACGCTAACCATTTTGGCTTATCCGACCTCCACCAAATGCGTGGACGTGTGGGGCGTTCTAATAAAAAAGCCTTCTGTTATTTATTAACTCCTGCTCTTTCATTACTTACCTCTGAGGCTCGTAAAAGATTAAGTGCTTTAGAAGAATTCTCTGATTTGGGTGATGGTTTTAAAGTAGCCATGCGTGATTTAGATATTCGTGGGGCAGGCAATTTATTAGGAGCAGAACAAAGTGGTTTTGTCAATGATTTAGGGTATGAACTCTATCACAAGATTTTGGATGAAGCCGTTCAGGAATTAAAAGAGACGGAATTTAGGGCTTTGTTTGAAAAAGATTTAGCTGAAACGGCCGAAAAATTAAAGATTGATTGTCAGATAGAAACAGATATGCAAGTATTGATTCCTGAAAAATATGTATCAAGTATTTCTGAAAGACTTTCGCTGTATACGCAACTGGATGACATGAAAGATGAGGAGGAATTATTGAAATTTGAAGCCATGATTACCGACCGTTTTGGGCCTATTCCTTCACAAATGTCTGACTTAATTGAAATTGTGCGTGTGCGATGGATTGCCGAATCATTAGGAATGGAAAAAATATTATTGAAAAGTAATAATTTGAAATGTTATTTCGTTCCCTCTGAGAATGAAAAGTATTATAAATCAGCAGTTTTCGGCAAGGTTCTTGAATATGTTAAACAACATTCAAGAAAGTGTTCATTGAAAGAAGTAAAAGGTAAGCTGATGTTGTATTTCGATAAGGTTACGTCAATCGAAGAATTTAAATGGATTTTAAAAGAAATTGCTAAATAATAAAGTTTAATATTCTTTATATGTGGCTTTTTATTCGTAATATTCCATTTGTAATCATAAGAATTAATATTCTTTGAATATAAAACCCGCAGAATTTAGACTGTTTAGCTTAAATTTGTAGTCTTTTCTGTAAATTGCATCTTTCCTAACTCAGGACATTACTAGTTTTAAAATTATTCTTATCACGACAATCAAATTAATTAACAGATGAAGTTGTCTCTCAAATTAATGACTATTCTTGTAGCAAGCCTTGCATTGGCAAGTTCTTGTAAATCAAAGAAGTCAACGAGTGTAAAAATAGGCAAGAAAAGTACTGCTACTGGTATTGCTTATAACAAAAAAGGAGGTTTTCAGATTGATAAATCCTTCAAAGGTCAACAAACGGGTCCGAACTTAGTATTTGTAGAAGGCGGACGTTTTACGATGGGGGCTTTAGAAGAGGATGTTATCAATTCAAGAGATAACTTAGAAAGAACCGTTTCTGTACAGTCATTTTACATGGATGAAACAGAAATTGGAAACGTTCACTATCTTGAATATTTGAATTCGGTCATGAAAGACTCTTCTCAAGAATTCTATGAATCAGCATTGCCTGATACATTGGTTTGGAAAGATGAATTAGCTTTTAACGACTCTTATGTAGAACAATATTTACGTTATCCCGGCTTCCGTATGTACCCCGTTGTGGGTGTAACATGGGTACAGGCTTCTGATTACTGTACTTGGAGAACCGCTGCCGTTAACAACGACATTGCGATGAAAAGCCAGAAGAAGAAAAAAGGTAAAAAAGGTGCCGAAAGTAGAACATCTCCTGCTTTCTCTGCTGGTCAGCGTTTACCTATTGAATCTGGAAAAGTATTACCAGCTTATCGTCTTCCAACTGAAGCAGAATGGGAATATGCTGCTAAGGCTATGATAGGTACGCAGTATGAAGATGAGAACCAAACTAACCAAAGAATTTATCCTTGGGATGGGCCAAACATGCGTGCTTCACAAGGTAAGAAAAAAGGTTCTATGTTAGCTAACTTCAAACGTGGACGTGGTGACTATGCTGGTATCGCTGGTAAATCAAACGATGGTGCTATCATTACTACTGAAGTCTATACTTATCCACCAAACGATTTTGGTTTATACCAAATGGCTGGTAACGTAAACGAGTGGGTATATGACTTATACCGTCCGTTATCTTATGAAGATTTCAACGATTTGAACCCAATCCGTAGAAATGATTATCTAGATGTGGCTAAAAATTACGATAGAAAGAACAACAACTCGTTAGTAGACAATAAATCAAGAGTTTACAAAGGTGGTTCATGGGCAGATGTAGCTTATTGGTTAGCACCGGGAACACGTAGATTTATTGATCAAGATTCTTCTACGTCAACGATTGGTTTTAGATGTGCTATGATTAGAGCAGGATCTAATAAATAATATTTTTACCCATTAGGAGGGCGGCAGAATTTGATTCTGTCGCCTTTTTTTATGCCATTGCTAGGGTGAGTATGGAAATATCCTTTATATCGAATTCTTGCAGGCTTAAAACGCATGATCCAAGGGTTGCACCTGTTGTTAAGGTATCGTCAACTACTACTACTTTTTTTCCTTTTAAATATTCCTGATGTTTAACAGCAAATACGTTGTCCATATTTTGGTATCGCTCTAATCTTGATTTGGTTACTTGCGAGGTTGTGTTAGTTGCTCTTACTAAAATATCATCTCGCCATTCAATATTTAGGCTTTCGGATAATCCTTTCGCAAAACAATCTGACTGATTATACCCCCTGCTAATTAACCTTTTTTTATGCAATGGCACTGGAATAATCAAATCAAAAGCTTCTTCAAAACCATTTTCTCTCAGTTCCGCTCCGTACCATCTTCCTAGCATTTCGCCTACTTCTTGATTACCCTTATATTTTAGCTCATGCATCAAGCGTTGAACTTTGCCTCCCTTTATAAATTTTAAATAGCTCATGACATGTTTAAGCTCCACTTTCCCCAAAAATTTCTGCATCAATACATTATCGTTTTCAAGGTGCAAATTCGTCTTCGGTAAATCGAATCTACAATGTGTACAAATTACAGCTTCGTTCAGTTGGAGGGGCTCTAAACAAGCTGAACAAATTCTAGGAAAAATTAAGTCTATAAATGCATTGAACATGATTTAAGCAATGTTGTTAAGGTTAGAAACTGATTACAATTTTTTCTTTGTATTTTGCATACAATTTAACATCAATCAAACAATAATCATGAGTTTAGTCGCAGAATTTAATGAGTATAGAAGCAGGATGAACGATAAAATCTTGTCTTCTGATAATAAAGTAATTAAAAGAATTTTCAATCTGGATACCAATACTTACGCAGAAGGAGCCTTATCTGAAAAGACAAAAGAGATGATGGGATTGTCGTGTTCGATGGTTTTGCGTTGTGATGACTGTATCAAATATCACCTCGGAAAATGTTTTGAGCTAGGTGTGACTGATGCGGAAATGCAAGAGATTTTTTCTGTGGCTACCTTAATCGGTGGCACAATTGTTATTCCACATTTGCGTAGAGCAGTTGAATATTGGGAAGAACTTCAAAGTGCGGAGTAGAGAGTTTTGAGTGAAGAGTTGTGAATGTTGAATATTTTATGAAGATGAAGATATGTTTATACAAAAATCACTCATTCACAATTCACTAACTCACAATTAAATAAAAGCTTACAGCTAAATAAAAAATATGGAAATAGAGAATCTGACCCAGCAATGGGATATCTTATTAGATAAATTAGAACAAGCGCTTGGAAAAAAACCTGCTGATTTGAATGCAGTGCTTTTCTTGATTGGCGTTCAAGAATTAGGGAAAGGACATCAGTTTTTTACCAAGGAACAAAAGCAAGACTTAATGCACATTGCTATTTGCAAAGTACTTAGCTACAGTGGTATTTATGAATTAGAAGGCACTGATCAAGACGGTTGGCCACATTGGAAATTGATTCAGCCTTTGCCTTTTGTAAATGTAATCGAACAAGAAAAATTATTGAAAGCTCAAGTTATAGAATATTTTGAACGAGAAGTATTTGTATGAAAATCATCACTTATAATGTCAATGGCATTCGTGCCGCCATGAACAAAGGCTTTATCGATTGGTTGAAGGCAAGCAATCCAGACATGATTTGCTTGCAAGAAATCAAAGCTGAAGAACACGAAATTGATAAACTTGTTTTTGAAGACTTGGGCTATCATGTTTATTGGTTTCCAGCCGAAAAAAAAGGGTATAGTGGGGTAGCTATCCTTACCAAGTTCAAACCAAACAACATTGATTTTGGTTGTGGTTTGCCAGACTATGACCGAGAAGGAAGAGTACTTCGTACTGATTTCGACACGTTTTCATTGATGTCTGTTTATATGCCTTCGGGTACTAGTGGCGACGAACGTCAGGGTTTTAAAATGAAGTGGCTAGATGATTTTTATGGTTATACTGATGACCTTAAAAAGTCAATTCCCAACCTTATTATTTCTGGCGACTATAATATTTGTCATCATCCGATTGATATTCACAATCCTAAATCTAATGCAAACAGTTCAGGTTTTTTGCCTGAAGAAAGGGCATGGGTAACTAAATTTTTGGATAATGGATTTATAGATACTTTTAGACATTTTAATAAAGAGCCACATAACTACACTTGGTGGAGCTATAGAGCAGGAGCAAGGGGCAAGAATTTGGGTTGGCGTATTGATTATCATTGTGCCACTGAAAGCATGACAGACCGCTTGATTCGTTCGGCTATTTTACCAGAAGCAAAGCATTCAGACCATTGTCCAGTGTTATTAGAAATCGCTATTTAATAGATAGGCGAATCAAGCAAGAGAGTATCCCAATGTTTGATTCGCTTTTTTATTATTAATTAATTTATCACAATTCTACATTTCATTACTTCTTTTTCGTTAGGTATTAAATATTTCATGAGAATCTTCAGGATTAAACCTTAACAATATGACTACTTCACCCATCGCAACCTTACTTATGCGGATTGAAGAATACAAGCAAAAGTATTATCTCAATCGACTTATCAAAGGCAGTATTTTTTCAGCGGCAGTTATCTTGTCCGCTTTTTTGGTTTTTAACGTCCTTGAATATTTCGGTCATTTCGGCACTACTTTCCGCACGATTTTATTCTTTTCTTTCTTGTTGGCCTTCTTGATTTCGTGTATTTTTTGGGTGATTAAACCCTTGGTGTTTTTATACGGAAAACAGAAACCGCTTTCGAATGAACAAGCTGCCGACCAAATTGGAAAGTACTTCCCAGAAGTAGGTGACAAGCTAATTAATACCCTACAGCTTACCCGAAACATTGATAAAGAACAAAACGAATTGTTGATTGCTTCTATCAAACAGAAGTCACAACAATTGGGCATTGTGAAATTTACGGATGCTATCAAGATAAAAGATAATAAAAAATACGTGAAGTTTGCGGCCTTTCCTGCTATTCTAATAGTAGGTATCTTGATGCTATATCCTTCATTTTTCTCAAAAAGCACTGAAAGGATTGTCAACTTCAAAAACGAATACCAAGAAGAAGCTCCTTTTAATTTCCTGCTTGAAAACAGCAATCTACAGGCTTTTAAAAATGAAGATTTTACCCTGAATCTTAGCTTACAAGGCAATACGATTCCTGATGCTGTGTATGTGGTTTATAACGACAGAAAGCTAAAAATGGAAACGACAGATAAGCGTCATTATACCTACACTTTTTCTAAAATTCAAAATAGTTTCGATTTCCAGTTTGAGGCTGCTGGTTTCAAATCTGGTCAATATGAAGTAGAAATGGTCAACAAACCAAGTTTGGCTTTCTTTGATGTGAATGTAAACTATCCTGCTTATTTGAATAAACCTGATGAATCTTTTAAAAATGTTGGCAACCTCACTGTTCCAGAAGGTACGGCTATCGAATGGGATTTTAATGTTACCAATACCGATTCTATTTCGATGGTTTTTGAAGGGGATAAAAACACTTACCATGCCGATAAAAAACTATTAGGTGGCGGTTTTGACTTTAATAAAAAAGTAAAAGCTTCTGGTACTTATAAAGTGTTTTTGAAAAATAAATATGCGTCTAATGCTGAAGGCATCAGCTTTTATTTAAATGTTATTCCTGATAAATATCCGCAATTAAGTTTAGAGCAATACAAAGATTCTACGCTTTATAATTTAATCGTTTTAGGTGGAAATATTGCCGATGATTATGGAATCAGCCGCTTGGCTATTTTTTATAAAGTACTCAGGAATGGGCAGAACAATCAACAAAATTATGCTAGTTTGGGTCTGCCAGTAAATCCTAATCAGGCTATTCAAAGTTTTTATAAACAATGGAATTTGGATAGTTTAAAACTGAATCCTTCGGATAGAGTAGAATATTATGTGCAGGTTTGGGATAACGATGGTGTCAATGGTGCCAAGTCTACTCGTTCACAAGTCATGAATTATGCCATTCCTGACAAGCAAGCTATCGATAATCAAATTGAAAACTCTGTTGATAAAACGCAAGCCCAATTAGAAAAGACTTTCGAGAAAGCACAGAAACTGCGTAAAGAAATTGCAGCTTTGGAAAATCGTTTGAAAAACAAAAAGGAGTTAGATTATCAAGACAAGAAATTGGCGGAAGAATTGATTAAAAAGAAAGCCGAGTTGATGAATGAAATCAAAAATCTGCAAGACGCCAATAAAGATTTGAATGATAAGCAACAGCGATTCAATGAACAGAAGCCAGAAAATCAACAGAAAATGGAAGCGCTCCAGAAAATGATGAATGATTTGATGGACCCTGAAACTCAGAAGTTATATGAAGAATTGAAAAAAATGCTTGAACAAAATCCTGATGATAATAAAATGCTTGAACAAATGGATAAGCTCAAAAACAAAGAGCGTAACATGGAAAAAGAATTGGAACGTATGCAGGAGTTATTTAAGAAATTACAATTAGAACAAAAGTTGGATAAGAGTATTAAGGATTTAGAAGACCAAGCTAATCAACAAGAAAAACTTGCTGAGAAAAACGAAGCCTTAGATAAGAATAATAAAACTGATGCTGATAAGCAAAAGGAAGCTGACGCCAATAAAAAAGAGCAAGAAAAACTGAGCAAGGCTTTTGAAGAGGTAAAGAAAGATTTGAAGGAAGCTGAAAAGATTAATAAAGAAATGAAAAATGCTGAACCTATGGACATGGGTAAAGAACAGCAAGAAGCTATTTCTCAAGATCAAAAAGAAGCAGAAGAAAAATCTGAGAAGGGGGATAACAAGGGTGCTTCTCAAAAACAAAAGCAAGCGGCCAAACAAATGAAGAATTTGGCTCAGCAATTAGCCAAGGAAAAACAAGAACAGGAGATGAAACAAAACGAAGAGAATATGGATGACCTTCGTGATATTCTTGAAAATCTTGTGAAGATTTCATTGAACCAAGAAAAGTTGATGAAAGACTTTAGAGGTATGAATCCTTCAGATCCTAGATTCATAAAACTTTCGCAAGAGCAAATAAAGATACAGGATGATGCAAAAGTGATTGAAGATAGTTTATATGCTTTATCAAAAAGGGTATTACAGATTGAATCTTTCGTAACCCGTGAGATGAGTAATATGAAAGGTTTTATGGCTGAAGCTTCAAAACTTATCAAAGATAGAAAGTTACCCATGACCACATCGAAGCAACAATTTGCGATGACATCCATGAATAACCTTGCTTTATTGCTTTCTGATGTATTGAAACAAATGCAGCAAAATCAGCAAATGATGATGCAGAGTGCGGGGAAAGGGAAAACAAAAAGCAAAGGAAAAGGAAAAAGCCTAAGTGAAAGCCAAAAGGAATTGAACCAGCAAATGCAACAGACCATGCAAAAAGGTGAGAAAGGGCAAGGGGGCGTTTCGGAACAATTAGCTAAAATGGCCAGAGAACAAGCTCAAATCAGAAAGATGCTTCAAGAGTTTTTGGATAATAACAAAGGAACTGATAAAGGCAAAGGCTTGGGAAATGAAATAAAAGAGATGATGAAGAAAATGGAAGAAAGCGAAACAGACTTGGTAAATAAACGCTTGAATCCAAATTTGATGAAACGTCAACAAGAATTATTAACTCGTTTGCTTGAATCAGAGAAAGCCATGCAAGAACAAGAAGAGGAGCAAAAACGCAAAGCGGAGTCTGCCCGACAAGATTTAGCAAGGAAGGTTCCTCCACAGTTTCAGCAATACGTCAAAGACAAACAAAAGCAAACAGAGTTGTTGCGTACTGTACCCCCCAACTTGAATCAGTATTATAAACAACAAGTTGATAATTACTTCAAACAAATTAATTAATGTAAACGGGTCTTGGATTTTATCTGAGACCCGTTTCTTTTTTCCTCTAGTACTTTATCTCTGCCTTTCTGTAGATTTCCTTCTTCCTCTCTAAGTAGCTGATATTCACAAGCTGAATTTTATATTGTATCTTTGTGAACGAATTATTTCAAACTTAATAATGTTATTACACAATGATTGTTTTTTTCAACGAGGATATTGATTTTAAATTTAGCCAGAAAAATCAGTTAAAAGCTTGGTTAAAAAAAGTGGCTGAATTAGAGGGCTTTAAGGTAGGAGACCTCAACTATATATTTTGTTCGGATGAGTATCTTCATAAAATCAATGTTGAGTATTTAGACCACGATACCTATACCGACATTATTACCTTTGATAATTCGGAGGAAGAAGAAATGATTGAGGGTGATATTTTTGTAAGTATTGAAAGGGTAAAAGAGAATTCTCAAGAATTAAAAACCGAGTTTCTTGATGAATTTAAGCGTGTGCTAGTTCACGGACTTTTACATCTTTGTGGTTATGATGATCATTCCGACGAAGACGAAGCACAAATGAGAGAGATTGAAAGCAAATATATTTCAATTTTCAATAGTTAAATTTTCACATTTTATTCAAACACTCCACGTGGAACACTTGTAAAAAATACGTGTTTTTTACGTCCTGTTAAAAACCTTCAGAATCATACTTATTTAGTTTTAAATAAACATTAAGATGGCTAAAGTATTTCTTTATAGATAAAAATATACAAAGCTATAGTATTACTTGAACAAGGTGTCGTTAGTAGATTAAGAAGAAATGGGTCTAAAGGTGCATGCTCTAAATAATCATTATTAAATAACAAAAAGGATATTCGAGATAATATAAGATTGATTAAAGCTATAAAATGGTATAGGGTGAGAAAATAAGTAAGCATTAGATATGTTTCACAGGCTTATGAAAAAGAGGATTTAATATTCGGTATCCTAAGCCCTTAGTAACAAAAATAAGAGGTTATAATAATTATCTTAAACAGCATACTATTTGCCATTCTTAGAGAAAATAAAACAAGAAGATAAAAATAAGTGTAATAGTAGATTCAAATATCAATTAATAATATGTACAAAGAATATGATGTTATCGTAGTAGGAGCAGGTCATGCTGGTTGTGAAGCCGCTCACGCAGCAGCAACGATGGGCTCGAAGGTATTACTCATTACGATGAATATGAATACCATAGCTCAAATGTCTTGTAATCCAGCCATGGGTGGTGTGGCCAAAGGACAAATTGTGCGTGAAGTGGATGCTTTGGGTGGTATGTCAGGAATTATTTCTGATAAAACCATGATACAATTTAGGATGCTAAATCGTTCCAAAGGCCCAGCGATGTGGTCACCGAGATGTCAATCGGATAGAATGAGGTTTGCTGAAGAATGGCGTTTGGCTTTGGAAAGAAACACTAATGTGGATTTTTGGCAGGAAATGGTTTCTGGTCTGTTAGTGGAAGATAATAAAGTAGTAGGTGTAAAAACACAATTAGGCATTGAGTTCAAAGCTAAATCTGTTGTATTAACCAATGGAACATTCTTGAATGGATTGATTCATATTGGCGAAAAAAACTTTGGTGGCGGTAGAACAGCCGAAGGAAAAGCAACGGGTATTACCGAACAATTGGTACAATTGGGCTTTGAAGCAGGTAGAATGAAAACAGGTACGCCACCAAGAGTAGATGGTAGAAGCTTGGATTATACTAAAATGGAAGAACAAAAAGGAGATGAAAATCCAAGTAAGTTTTCTTATTTAGATACACCTTCTTTAACCGAACAAAGGAGCTGTTGGATTACTTATACCAATCAAGAAGTACATGATGTATTAAAAACAGGTTTTGAAAAATCACCGATGTTTGCTGGTAGAATAAAAGGATTAGGACCAAGATACTGTCCTTCGGTGGAAGATAAAATTAATCGTTTTGCTGATAAAGACAGACATCAAATCTTTGTAGAACCAGAAGGCTGGAATACTGTGGAAGTTTATGTGAATGGTTTTTCAACATCATTACCCGAAGATGTACAGTACGAAGCATTGAAAAAGATTCCTGGTTTTGAAAACGTAAGAATGTTCCGTCCTGGCTATGCGATAGAATATGATTTCTTTCCGCCTACACAATTGAAGCAAACATTAGAAACTAAGTTGATTCAGCATTTATTCTTTGCAGGACAGATAAATGGAACAACTGGTTACGAAGAGGCGGCATGTCAAGGTTTAATGGCAGGGATAAATGCCCACCAAAGAGCACAAGACTTACCAGAGTTTACTTTATCTCGTTCAGAGGCTTATATCGGTGTCTTAATTGACGATTTAATTAATAAAGGTACTGAAGAGCCATATAGAATGTTTACGTCAAGAGCAGAATACAGAACATTGCTGAGACAAGACAATGCTGATATTCGCTTAACAGAAAGAGGTCATTCAATTGGGTTGGCTTCAGATGAAAGATTGAATAACGTTAATAACAAGAAAGAACAAACGGCAGTATTAATTAATGGTATGAAATCATTGAAAGTAAAACCTGAAGAAGTAAATCCTGTTTTGGAAACAATTGGTACGGCATTGTTAAGAGAAGGAACGCCAATCATTAATTTATTGAAACGTCCTGATATTGATGTTCAAAAGTTAAAAACATTATCTCCAGAAGTAGCAGCTTATTTAGCTAATTTCAAAGATGAAATTTTGGAACAAGCTGAAATCAATGTGAAATATGAAAGCTACATTGAAAAAGAGCAAGTAATGGTTAATAAACTATTGAAATTTGAAAACCTTAAGATTCCAGCAAGTTTTGATTATGCTAACTTAAAGGCTATTTCAAATGAAGGTCGACAAAAACTAGCAAAGATAAGACCTGCCACTATTGGTCAAGCTTCAAGAATTAGCGGTGTATCGCCTTCTGATGTTTCTGTACTGATGCTTTATATGGACAGATAAATAGTGATAATAATAAATACAAAAGACTTGTAAGCAATGGTTATCGCAAACCAAAACCTTACAAGTCTTTTTTGTACCTTTGTGAAAATTAACAACCATGGAAAAAATAAGCACTTGCCCAATCTGTAAACAAAGTTCATTTAGTAATTACCTTACTGTTAAAGATTACACGGTAAGCCAAGAAACATTCGAAATCGTCAATTGTAATACTTGTGGTTTTAAATTCACCAATCCTCGTCCTGAGATAGATAAAATAGGCGCATATTATAAAGCTGAATCTTATATTTCGCATACTAATACTTCTAAAGGACTTATCGCTAAAATTTATCATTCTGTTAGGAAATATACACTAAAAGGTAAATTAGAATTAGTTAATAAACTGTATCCTGCAAAAGGCAAGTTGTTAGATGTAGGTTGTGGAACGGGTATGTTTTTGAATGTATGCAAAGAAAATGGTTGGAAAGTATTTGGTATTGAGCCAGACGATGACGCAAGGGCAATTGCAGAACAAATTAATCAGTCTACTATCAAAACGGATGTGTTGAGTTCATTCCAAGATGAGCAATTTAACATCATTTCACTATGGCATGTATTAGAACATGTGCATCAATTAAATGAAACGATTGATTGGCTCTATGAAAGGCTATCAGTAAATGGTTCGCTCATTATAGCTGTTCCTAATCATGAATCAGAAGATGCTGCTATTTATGGCAATAAATGGGCAGCCTATGATGTTCCAAGACATTTGTATCATTTCTCACAGAAGACAATAAAGCAACTTTTTGAACAACATAACTTCCGTTTGGAAGAAACCCTCCCTATGAAGTTTGATTCCTTCTATGTTTCGATGTTGAGTACTAAGTATCAAACGGGGAAAATCAACTATTTCAAAGCCTTTGTAGATGGTTTGAAGTCTAATATCAAAGCAGAGAGTAATCAACAGAATTATTCAAGCTTAATTTACATATTTAAGAAGAATTAACATTTTTCAGACACTTTTCCACAACCCTCAGAGTTTAACAAACACTGAGGGTTTCTTTTTGTAAAATGGTCAACATTTCTATAAACCAATTTTTTTAAGCAATTTTGGGTTAAGTAATAGGAGTTTTCCAGAATTTAAGCCAATGGCATTTATTTTATCCACAAAGTTTTCAACATATTAACATGAAAGTGAAGAATTTAGTCTTGATAAGTTTTCTTAGTTTTATACTCATCGAAATCCTCTTTAGCTGTGCACAAATCGTAGCACCGACTGGTGGCAAAAAAGATACATTAGCTCCCGTTATCGTTAAAACATTTCCGAATAATCAAGCTACCAATTTTTCAGGAAAATTGATTCAATTAGAATTTAATGAATATGTAACGGTGGATAATATCCAACAGCAATTATTGATTACACCAAATATTGAAGGGGCTTATCAAACCAAACCTTTGCCTAAAGGTGTAAGACTCACTTTCGATAAACCCTTCAAACCAAATACTACTTATAGTTTAAATTTCAGAAATGCCATTAAGGATATTACTGAAAGGAACATTGCTAAAAATATAAGATTGGTTTTCAGTACAGGAAAAATTATTGATTCATTGATTGTAAGCGGTAAAGTATTTAATCCACAAATCAATAAACCTGTTTTAGATATGACTGTCGGTTTATATACCTATTCGGATACATTGAATCCTAAAAAAGAAAAACCTTATTACTTTACAAAGACAGATAGCTCGGGAGTTTTCAAAATTGAAAATGTGGCTTCGGGTAAATACAGAATTTATGCCATTGCCGATGCCAATAATAATTTACTATATGAAGAAGCCAAAGAATTGATGGGTTTTGTAAAAGATACTATCGACTTAAAAAGTAATTTATCGAACCTAGAAATCAATATGGCTAAGATGGATAAAAGTCCAAACAAAGTAGCTAAAACCAGAAATACTGCAAACTACTATTATATAGAATATAGTAAAGGGATAAAAAATGTAAAAATTGATTTTTTAGGAAGAAAAGATACGTTGGCTTATCAACAAATTGACAGTAAAAACCTTAGAATATATAATACTATTAACAATTCTACCGATACTGTAAAAGTAAAAGTATCAGTTACGGATTCATTAGATAGGGTATTTACACATGACCAAAAAATCAAATTTAGGGTAAAAGGTAAAAAAGATGAAAGTGTGAAGGAGGAGTTTAGTACGAAAATAGCGCCTACTAATAATGAGGATATAGATTTAAAAGAAGTGGGTTATACTATCAACTTTACAAAACCTATTATTCAATATGATATTAGTAAAATCGAAATCATGAATGATACCCTTATTAGGATACCTATTACAGAAAAAGACATTACATGGAGCCAAGGAAAAACGAAATTGCATATTCAGAAAAATGATAAAAAACCAAAGGAATTTGTAAGAGTCCGTATCCCAAAAGGAACATTCATTTCCCTCGAAAATGATACTACCTCAAACATTGAAAGTTTTCATCCAATCAGAGATCCTGAGAATTATGGTATCATCGAAGGCGAAGTTAAGAACCCCAACAAAAAGCATTTTATCATTCAATTATTGAATGAACGAAATGAGGTAGTTCAAAAAGTGGACAACATATTGAAATACGAATTTGCCTTTCTTAAAGCGGGTATTTATTATGTAAGATTGATTGTGGATGAAAATCAGAATTCTCGTTGGGATGAAGGCGACTGGCAGACCAATACACTACCAGAAAAAATAATCTATAATCCGAACAAGATTAAATTGAAACAAAATTTCGTTCTATCTGGAAATGACTTTACAATTGACTAAATATCAAAAAATGGTCAACCTTCTGTGGATAAGTCGTGAAATAGGGCAAATAGCCTTTCAAAAAAGTGGAAAAGTAGGGGTTTTATACCCCTTATTTTTGTGGATAGAAATAGAGGTATTGTGGAAACAAAAAATGGACATTTGGAAACGTGGAAAACTATCGATTTAATCCATATTTTTATGACAAGTTAACAACATAAAAACTCATTGTGAATAATGTTGAGAAAAAGTTAAAAGTTATACACAAATATGTGGATTAAAATTAATGATATTGTAAATCAATTAGTTATGTGTTGATAAGTATGTTTTTTATGTTAATAAAAAAACTGATATTAACAATTATCTGTGAAAATAATGTTTCACAATACTCATCCACATATCCACAGTATAATAGAAG
>NZ_JBWKYN010000100.1:0-20371 GCF_059423785.1 Arcicella sp. GW458-12-2-14-TSB2
ATTTCTATCTATCGAACAGATACAATATTTTTGAATTTAGCAATAAGAACAGCGGTATGATACTAATGGTACGAAGATTGCTTGAAGTATCTTATGGGGATAATTGCTTAACTTTGATATATGCTACTTTTCACTTTTCTATTTTCTTTACTGAGTACTTCTTTTAAGCCTATTCAGGCGGATTCTATTGTGGTGGTGAATGAAATTGTTCTTAATGGCCATCATAAAACAAAGGAGAGCATTATTTTTCGTGAATTGGACTTTAAAATAGGCGATACGTTATTCATCAATGATGTCAATAAGCGTTTAGAAATCAATAGGCGAAAAATTGTTAATACTAATCTGTTTATTTCGGTTGAAATTCATCATCAAGTTACTGAAAATGGGCAATTGAATATCCAGATTCAACTGCAAGAGCAATGGTTTTTGTTAGGGTATCCTGTTTTTCTATTGGCTGATAGGAATTTTTCGGAGTGGTGGGATAGAGGTCATGATTTTAATCGTACCATTTATGGAATAGATTTAATCCATAGTAATTTTAGAGGACGGGCTGAGAGACTTTCACTACATCTAGAAAATGGCTTTACACAACGTGTTGATGTTGGGTATAAAATTCCCTATATCAACAAAGCCCAAAAAACAGGAATGGGCTTTAGTGTATCATATATGACAAATAATAACGTAGCTTTTAGGAGTTTGAACGATACGTTGTTCTATTTCAGAAGTAGAGGGCTTACCATGCGAGAACGCTTTTCTACGGCTATTTTCTTGAAAAAAAGAATAGGTTTTTATGATAATCATACTGTTGAACTAAGGTATAATAGTATCAGCATCAATGATACTATCAGGAAACTTAATCCTAATTATTTTGCAAATCATGGAACCCTCCAACGTTATGCCCAGCTTAGTTATTCCTTTAATCATGATTTCAGAGACAACGTAGCATATCCCTTACGTGGAAAACGCTATGGAATATTAATTAATAAATTGGGTATTTTACCTAACGATGATATTAATCAGCTAGAAATTACGGGCGATTATTCCTATTATAGACCGCTATCAAGAAAGTGGTTTTTCGGGATGAGTATTGAAGCGAAAATATCGTTTCCTGATCGTCAACCTTTTTATAATACCCGTGGCTTGGGATATGGGAGTCGCCTTGTAAGAGGGTACGAATTGTTTGTAGTAGATGGCAGTAAGTATTTTTATGGCAAGCAGACACTGAGATACGAGCTTTTTAATAAAAAAATCAATTTGAAATTCCTTAAGACAAAGCAGTTTAATAAAATACCTATTGGTTTATATCCAACGCTTTTTGGCGATTATGGATATGTTGAAAATCGCTTTTCGGACGAAAACAAAAGTAAGCTTGCGAATAAGATGCTCTATAGCTATGGTTGTGGGCTAGATGTAGTAACCTACTACAATTTAGTAGTACGCTTTAATTATGCCATTAATAGCTTTAATAAAGGACACTTTGTATTCAATATAGGACGAGAGTTTTAGGAAAAAACTGTTAATTACTAATTTTTTCTATTAGCTGGTGACTTAAGTCCTACTGATTACCCACATCTTTTACAAAGTTGAAATGAAGATGTGATTATTGATAAAATTTGTTTAAATAGGCTTAAATCGCCTTTCAAACCTTATCCCCCAGCCCCTTCTCCTTCAGAGAAGGGGAGCAGACTCTGGGTCTTAAAGCTCCCCTCTCTGAAGGAGAGGGGCTGGGGGTGAGGTTGTTATTCGTTGATTGTCAGTCAATTATCAACTTGTGGGTAATCAATAGGACTTAAGTCACCAGCTAATAGAAAAGGCTTTATTAAAAAGATCAACAAAATCAGAACTTAATAGATTTTTGGAAGGCTATAAAAGACAAAAGGAGACGTTAAAAACATCCCCCTGTGCAAATTAATAGTTCTACACCTATTATCTTAAATATTTTTGAAGATTAGGAGTTAAAAACGTGGGGCAACAAAGTTCACCCCCGTTTCATAAATACCTAACCACTAATTTCTTTTTAACTGATGCGAGAATACCCAAAGTGTTTTCTCACTCTATCAATAAACTCTTTCTTTTTTCTTCTCGAAATAGAAATTTTACTACCATCCCTTAATTGTACAAACATTTCTTCTTTAATGTCAAATTGAGAAACGTAGTTCAAGTTGATTGTGAAAGACTTATGAATCCTCACAAACATTTCGGCATCTAATTTAGGCAAAAAAACTTTCATTGTACGAGAAACTAGCAATTTTTTTCCATCAGTGAAGTAAAACATGGTATAATTGCCGATTGCTTCTAAATGACTAATGTCTTTCCAAGCTACAATAATGTTCTTTTTACAAGAAATCGATAAAATAATGTTCGATTCATTACTAAGAATATTCTCTCTTTTAAAATGTAAATCACGACTTAAATTATTGATTAGATATGTATTGTTTGTTAATGATGGACTTGCCATGATAGTTATTTAGTTAAGGTTAATCCATAAATTGATTCTATAGCATGGTTGGTTTCTTGATTACAAAGTTGGGGACTAATTTCACTATTGTCAATCACATGAAAGGATGATATTGATTATACAATTCTTTCATGAATAGCCTTCGCAACGGCCTCTGTTTGTGAATGAACATGTAGCTTATCATAGATTTTTTTGATGTGCGACCGCACAGTGTCTATGCTAATACTACATTTATCGGCAATCATTTTATAACTATTGCCTTTAACTAAAAGATTTAAAATTTCGCCTTCTCGTTCTGTTAACTTATAGTCGTTGTTTTCCGTAATTTTTTGTTGAGCAGGCAACATCTGTAAAATTTTACGAGCAATACTCGAAGTCATTGGCGCACCGCCATTATTAGCATCTTGAATTGCTTCAAGTAATTTAATAGGAGGAGTCCTTTTTAATAAATAACCCACTGCTCCTGAACAGATTGCCTCAAAAATATTTTCATTATCTTCAAACACCGTAAACATGATTACATTTACTTGTGGTGCCAATTGTTTGATTACTTTGAGTCCCTTTAAACCATTTGCAATAGGCATATCAATATCCATTAACACAACATCTGGCCTTAAATCAATAATTTGACGGGCTACTTGCTCACAGTTTACAAAGGCACCGATAAGTTCAAAACCCATTGACCCTCTGAGTAATACAGAAAGGCTTTCTCTTAAATCGGGGTTATCTTCATAAATTACGATTTTAATGGATGGCTGGTTCATTGGTTGCGTAAAATTTAGAGACATGACTTTGAAGCTATTGGTTTTGAATAAATGCTTGATTAAGGAGTATACTATTTTACTACTAATTTTATTGTAAACTTACAAAATATATTTATCAGGTGGTATCACATGATTGGGTGAGGAAACTTATATCATCAATCAGAATGTGGTAGCTACTCAGAAAGTTTTTGTATTTTTGTATTTAGAAATCTTAATACATACAATTCGTGAAAAAATATAATCTTTACTTCCTTTTATTATTTATACTATTGATTGCTTGTCAAGATAAAAAAGAAAGTACCCAAACCGAAACAAGTAGTCCCGAAAGTAGTGCGGCTGGCTCGTCGTCTGCTTTAGAAAATTATAGCTCAATTTTTCAGGCAATTCTTAAAAGCGACGCAGGCATGGCTCGTGGTGTAAAAATAGGTGATAACATTGATACAATTAATGAAACAACTTTGCCTTCTGAAACGCCAGCAGAAAATGGGAAAAGCTTTACGGAGTATTTTGATGATACAGATTTAAACTTTGCTGATATTTTGTATGTTAGGAGTGCACAAAACAAAGTAGAAGCTATTACGATTGATGTTTATATCGAACGTCAAACGGCCGTAGATAGCCTAATGACTGAGTTTAAAGGTTATTTCAATACCAAATATGGCAAAGGAACTAGCACCGAGAAAGCTACGACTTGGCAATTGGCTGATGGCAAAAATAATTTATTACTTCAAAATGTAAGTACTGAAAAAGACCCAGGCTTAAAGATTATCTTCGCCAATAAAGAAAATAAGATTTTACAGTAAGAGATATAAGCAAAAACAGCCTTTAGAAATTTCTAAAGGCTGTTTTTAGTTGTAAACAATAATGAAAACTATATTTTCATTACCCATCCACGTGTATCATCTTTTTTGCCTAAACGAATATCATTGATTTCCTCAAATACTCTTTTAGAGAATGCGTCGTCTTTGCGTTCTGGTAATTGGTAATCAACACCTTCGTAGCCAATCGTTGCGATAGGGGCAATTACAGCGGCCGTACCAGCACCAAATGCTTCAGTTACTTTACCAGACTGAATGCCTTCTACCAATTCTTTGACAGAAAGTTGTCTTTCTTGAATTTCCATTCCCCATTCTTTAGCTACTTGTAAAATTGATTTACGCGTAATACCATCAAGAATTGTATCGCCAGTCGGAGCCGTTACTAAAGCACCATCTATTACAAACAAAAGGTTCATCGTTCCCGCTTCTTCCACAAAAGTATGCGTAGCGGCATCTGTCCAGATAATTTGGTCATAACCAGCATCCATCGCTAATTTAGTTGGATACAACGACCCACCATAATTACCTGCATTCTTAGAAAAACCAACACCACCATGGGCAGCACGAATGAATTGTGTTTCAACACGCACACGTAGAGGCTTGGTATAATAAGAACCTACTGGGCAGTTGAAAATAATAAACTTGTATGTTTTTGATGGACTCACACCAACGTATTCATCCGTTGAGAACATAAAAGGACGAATGTACATTGAACAACCCTCTTTCGCAGGAATCCAGTCGGCATCCAAGCGTAAAAGTTGAGAAAGACCTTCCATAAAAATATCCTCTGGAATTTCAGGAATACACATACGGACAGCAGATTTGTTGAGACGTTTCCAGTTCTCTTCTGGACGAAAGACCAGTATTTCACCCGCTGCATTTTTGTAGGCTTTCATGCCTTCAAAAATCGCTTGTCCGTAATGAAGAGACATCATCGCTGGAGAATATGAGATAGGCCCATAAGGCACAATTTGTGGCGTTTGCCATTCTCCATCTTTAAAGTCGACCACCAACATATGGTCGGCAAAAGAACGCCCAAAAACAAGGTTGTCAAAATCAACCGCATCAATCCTAGATTTTTCAATCTGATGGATATCAATCTGCAAGGTATCTGTCATATATATATACTATTTGTTATTCTAATATTCAAAGTCTAAAGTCTTGAGTCAAAAGTTTAAAGTCTAAAGTAAAAGGTCAAGAATTTAAATTAAGTCTAAAATCTAGAGTCTTAAAGTCCTAAATCCTATCCTCCTAAAATCTTATATCTTAAGTCTAACATCTCACCTCCAGAGTCTTAAAGTCCTAATTCCTCAAGTGTTAAAGTCTTATATCTTAAGTCTAAAATCTAGCGTCTAAAATCTTGTGTCCTCCAGTCCTAAAGTCCCCTAATCCTAAAGTCTCAAGAAGAAACCCTCGGTTTCCAAGCTACTTCCTCTATCCCAAGTTCCTTTGCCATCATCCTGCATAATACAAAAATATAATCGGACAATCTGTTTAAATACCTGATGACTAAATCATTTACTTCTGATTCCTCCGAAAGTCTAAGCACAATTCTTTCCGCTCGTCGGCAAACTGTTCTGGCCACATGTCCAAACGAAACAGATTGGTGTCCTCCGGGTAAAATAAAATATCGCATAGGTTCTAAATCATGATCCATTGTGTCCATTTCATTTTCCAGTAGCTCGATGTCACTTTCTAATAAATCAGGCAAACGCTTTTTGGTTTGTTCAGGCTCAGAAGCCAGTATTGAACCAATCGTGAATAATCTATCTTGAATTTCCTTTAAAATATTTTTACGCTTTTCATTTACCGCTTGATCACGCACCAAACCAATGTATGAATTTAGTTCATCCACTGTGCCATAAGCTTCAATCCGCAACTCGGTTTTAGATACTCTTGTGCCACCAACTAAAGAAGTTGTCCCTTTATCGCCAGTTTTGGTATAAATTTTCATAATGTTACTCATATTCAAGGCTTTCTAGCCCTTGAAGTCGTTCATTTTACAAAGCTAATTTTTTTTGAGAAGTTTTACTCATTAATCCTTAAAAAAATAATTGTCATGACAAGTATTTTTAGGATTAAAAAGATGAAGTTTAGTCTAAAGAACGATTTTTATTCTTGATTAATCAGCCATTTCATTAGAAATCCTGCCTTTTCTAGCGTAATTTTGCACCCTGAAACAACCAATATCAATGAGTATAGAATTTTTCATTTCCAGAACTTGGCGTTACTTATCAATTTTAGCCTTCATCCTTGTCTTATTATTTACCTACCGTGGCTTGCCCGACACCACCGCCGTGCATTTTGGACCGAATGGTAGAGGAGATGGCTTTCTTCCCAAAAACGAAGTTTTCTACCTTTTTGGAACAGTCATGTTTGTATTTAATATATTATCAATTTTGTTAGCCAATAGCGTAAAACGTGTTCCCGTAACAGCCTTTACTTGGATTCCTAACAAAATATGGTTGAAAGAAGGCGAACAACTAAAAGTCGCAATAGTAAACTGGCTAAATTTTTTGCCTGCCATTGTAAATACTTTTTTATTGCTTATTCTCAGAGCATTATTGATTCTAAATGATGAACGAACTTATCAAACAGATTATTCTTATTTATTAGTATTAGGAATAGCTTTGATGATAGCTTGGCTGTTTTATTTGCCTATCAAATTGTTATTTACAAGTCCAAAAATTGAAGTAGAAGAAGATTAATTGATGGATATTCAAGATTTAAAGCTTGCTGATTATACATATGATTTACCCGACGAGAGAATTGCCAAATTCCCTTTAGAAAAGCGTGATGAATCTAAACTACAGGTATATCAGCAAGGTAATATCACCCATACCGTTTTCAAGAAAATCAATGAGTATTTACCCCAAAATACCCTCTTGGTTTTTAACAATACTAAAGTAATACCTGCCCGAATTCATTTCCAAAAATCAACTGGGGCTGTTATTCAGATTTTTTTATTACATCCTATTGCTCCTACTTCTGTCATTAATCTAGCGATGGAAGCCAACGATGAGTGTGTCTGGGAATGCATGATTGGTAATAGAAAACGTTGGAAGAAGGAAGATGTTTTAGAGAAGGTACTAAACGTTGCAGGGGAAGCTATTGAGGTAAAAGCCGAGTTGCACGATTTTGAAAACAACCAAGTGAAACTATCTTGGCGAGTAATTTCAGAAGAAAGTACCATTCCTAACCCGAAGTTTGTCGATATTATCCAAGCCTTGGGCGAAATACCATTGCCACCTTACCTAAATCGAGAAGCCGAAGCAGCAGACTACGAAACGTATCAGACTGTTTATAGCGAGAAAAAGGGAGCAGTTGCCGCACCTACTGCGGGTTTACATTTCACTGACGAAGTACTACAAAATCTTTCGGCAAAGGGCATTAAAGAGGAGTTTATTACGCTTCATGTGGGGGCTGGTACGTTTCAACCTATCAAAGTTGAGAATATCGTAGAACACCGTATGCACAATGAGCAAATAGTGTTTACTAAAAAGAATATTGAAGTCTTATTAGAAAATATCGGCAATACTATTCCTGTAGGTACAACATCAATGCGAGCTTTAGAGAGTTTGTATTGGTATGGTGTAAAACTGACTAGGGATATTTCAAACGATTTTTTTATTGAAAAATTATATCCTTATCAGCACGTTGTGGAGGATTTACCAAGTACAGCTTCGTCTTTAAAGGCAATTTTATCGAAAATGGATGCCTTGGGTGAAACGGAAATTACAGGTGAAACCGAAATATTTATTTTCCCTGGCTATCAGTTCAAAATCTGTAAAGGTATTGTTACTAACTATCATCAGCCCGAAAGTACGCTGATTCTACTCATAGCAGCTTTAATTGGAGAAGACTGGCGTAAGGTGTATCAACAAGCCATGACAAACGATTATCGTTTTTTGAGTTATGGGGATTCATCTTTGTTGTTGCCTTAATTCTTTTTTTATCTCTAGCGAGGGACTTAAGTCCCTCGCTAGAGATAAAAAAATCTAAAAATCCTTCCCTAAAATAGGAAAGAATTAGACTCTACACATAACTCAACCACCAATACCCCTGATGTCTGTTTTTATAAGCCCCATACCAACGGCATATCGGGTAAGTAGCCACTACTATCACAATCCACAATAAATACACAAAGCTAAGACTGAAACCATAGCCCTGTAATCGTGGCGACATATAAACCCATGTATCTAAAACCATGGCATCAGCACCAAATCCCGTTAGGCTTGCTGCCAACATCGCCAATGTGTGGATGACATAAATATGTAAAATATAATAGAACATCGATACCTTGCCATAAACCAATATTTTGTTCCAGAATACCCCTTTGGCATTTTCAAGAAAAGCTAATAGTAAAAGCGCAGGGCCAATCGTCAATAAGATGTATAATAACGAAGGTGGATATTTGCTTACATTAATAAACGAAAGCAAAAGATTAATACCACTAGCGTGAGTATCCCACAAACGAGTGTCTCCATATAAATTCGTACTACGAATAATAATAAACAGCACTATACTAAGCCATCCGTATGTTAACAAAATTTTTCTACGCTCTTCTGCTTTAAATTTAGCCGTGTAAATTACCCCAAAAGCATAGCCCAGTGCCATGACACCCACCCACGGAACAACTGGATATCCGATATAAATAACGTGGTCGGGAATCCAGTTAAACATTCTTTGTTGATGAATAAGCGACCAAATAAAAGCCAGAAAGTTATCCTCTTTAATGGTAATGCCATCTAAAAGATTGTGACCGAAAATCATGATTAAGCTACCAGCAATAATCCAAGGCATAGGTAAATAAACGATAGCCGAAAGCAAAACCATGCTTAAACCTATCGCACCGATTACCTGAAAAGAAATAATCCCAAAATTGGGGTTAAAGAACCAAGCAATGTTCATAACGGTTAATTCTAAGATAATCAGCCAAATACCCCTTTTTAATAAATAGCTTGATAATTCGCTAAGTCCTTTTTTCTGACCAACTTGATAAGCTGATGTTCCTGCTAAAAAAATAAAAATTGGTGCACAGTAATGTGTAATGATACGGGTTAAAAACAGCAATGGATTGGTTTTGCTTAAATCTGTAGGGTCGAATAAGTATGCATCAGCGTGAAAAAAATCACGAACGTGGTCTAAAGTCATAATAATAATGACGATGCCTCTTAATAAATCTATCGACTCAATTCTCCGATTTTGTTGTATAGTTTCCATCTTTATCGTGAAAAATAAAATTATCTTTTGGAATTTTGTTGAAACAAAGATACCTTGCTGATATAAGATAAATGCTTTGTAAACCATTGAACTTGTGGGTTATAACCTTTGATTCAATGTTTATTTTGCTTAAATACCTTTGATTATGGAGTTAGATAAATTGTACTGGAATATTCTGGCTTTATTGCAGGAAAATGCCCGTTATTCCTTTGCCGAAATAGGCAGAAAAGTAGGACTTTCAGCACCTGCGGTTGCTGAGCGTGTTCAGAAGTTAGAAGAAATAGGCGTCATCAAACGTTTTGGGGTAGACCTCGACTTCGCAAAGTTGGGATATTCCCTAAAGGCAAGTATTTTGTTTAAAGCGCACAATGGCAAAATGCAATCTTTTTTGGCACACATCAGCCAAATGCCCGAAGTGTATCAATGCGATAGAATTACAGGCGAATATTGTTTGGTGATGAAAGTAATCGTAAAACATCCCAATGATTTAGAAAACATCATTAATAAATTCTCAGAATATGGCGAACCTACCACTTCTGTCATCTTATCGAGTCCTGTTGAATACAAAGTAGTGAAACAAAATGCCTAATTTCAATAACCGTATTCGTCGCCCCAATCTTGGCGGAGTTTCTGTTTGATTTTCTCCTCAGCAGGATTTTGTTGAGGCTCAAAGAATTTTGTGCTTTTTACTTCGTCAGGCATAAATTGTTGTTGTACAAAATTGCCTTCATAACCGTGCGCATATTTATAGTTTTTGCCATAGTCTAATTGTTTCATCAGTTTAGTAGGGGCATTTCTAAGGTGTAGCGGTACGGGTAAGTTTCCAGTTTCACGCACTGTTGCCAAGGCTTGGTCTATCGCCAAATAAGCAGAATTGCTTTTGGCAGAAGTTGCCAAATAAATAACCGTTTGCGACAGTACAATACGGGCTTCGGGCATGCCTACTGCACGAATTGTCTGAAAACAAGTGTTAGCCATCAATAAAGCGTTCGGATTCGCCAAGCCAATATCTTCGGATGCTAAAATCATCATTCGTCTTCCTATAAACTCTATGTCTTCGCCACCTTCTAGCATTCTTGCCAACCAATACACGGCAGCGTTTGGATCGGAACCACGGATAGATTTGATAAAAGCCGAGATAATATCATAATGTTGTTCGCCGTCTTTGTCATAAAGGGCTATATTTTGCTGTAGTTTTTCAACGACCATTTCGTTGGTGATTTCCAGTCCTTCGCCCTCAGGAATAAAATTGCACACCAGCTCCAAGATGTTGTACAGCTTTCGCCCGTCGCCACCCGAAAACTGCAAAATAGCCTCGTATTCCTTTAAGACAATGCCTCGATTCTTCAAGAAAATATCTTTCTCTAGTGCCTGATTAATCATATAAATCAATTCATCTTTCACCAAAGGTTTTAATACATACACCTGACAGCGAGAAAGCAAGGCGGATATTACCTCAAAAGAAGGGTTTTCTGTAGTAGCACCAATCAGCGTAATAATGCCTTTTTCCACTGCGCCGAGGAGGGAATCTTGTTGAGATTTTGAAAAACGGTGGATTTCGTCGATGAACAAAATAGGAGAGGGCGTATCAAAAAACTTCTGCTTTTTGGCCGTCTCAATGGTTTCACGAATGTCTTTTACCCCCGCACTAATGGCAGACAATACATGAAAAGGACGTTTCAGTGTCTGTGCCACAATACTTGCCAAAGTAGTTTTGCCGACGCCCGGAGGACCCCACAAAATAAAAGAGGGAATCCTGCCAGATTCTACGGCACGGCGTAAAACGGCTTTTTCTCCTACTAAATGTTGTTGCCCCACGTATTCATCAAGCGTTTGTGGACGCATTCGTTCGGCTAATGGTTGCATAATAGTATTGTTAATTCTAAAGCAAATATACATTCATTTCAAGACGCTAAGGCTAATCCAAAGCTTTGTGCAAAAGAAATATTATCTTTGTAAAATATTTTCATCCTAAAATAATTACATGACTTTCGCATCACTTGGTTTATCAGCATCTCTTTTAAAGGGGATAGAAGCAAAAAATTATACCGAACCTTTCCCCATTCAAGAACAGGCTATTCCCGCAATTTTAGCAGGAAAAGATATCCAAGGAATTGCCCAAACGGGTTCTGGAAAAACTGCGAGTTTTGTATTGCCTATTTTAGAGATGTTTCAGCGTAAAAGTCCTACCAGAAATTTACACCTAAAAGTATTAATTCTAGTCCCTACCCGCGAACTCGCCATTCAGATTAAGGAAGTCATCGATTCGTTTTCTTTGCACTTAAATAATCCTGTAAAAAGCATTGCCGTTTTTGGAGGTGTGCCACTCAATCAACAGATGGTGACGCTAAAAAATACGGAGATTTTAGTAGCTACACCGGGAAGGTTATTAGATTTGGTTTCGACGCAATCAATTAATCTAGCTAAGATAGAAATCTTGGTGCTGGATGAAGCCGATAAAATGTTGGATTTAGGGTTTAAAGAAGAAGCCAATAACATTTTCAAATTATTACCCAAAAAACGCCAGAACATTTTGTTTTCGGCCACGTTAGATACTGATTTAGAGATTATCAAGGAGAGCCTTTTGAGCGAACCTGTAAAAATAGAAATTGAACCAGAAGTACAGAACCTTGACCAAATTAAGCAAATTGCCTATTTGGTAAGTCCCGAAAGAAAAGGTCCTTTGCTAAGATACCTTATCAAAACCCAAGCCATGCCGCAAGTATTGGTATTTGTTTCGGCAGTACGGACGGCGGATAATTTGGTAGATAAATTAAAGAAAAATGGCATTAATGCCTTGGCGATTCACAGTAAGAAAACACAAGGTGCTAGAACCGAGGCCTTGAGGAACTTTAAAGCTGGAAAAACTACGGTATTGGTAGCTACAGATTTGGCTTCGCGCGGGATAGATATTGAGTTTTTACCTTTTGTGATTAACTATGAGTTACCACGTTCGCCAAAGGATTATGTACATAGAATTGGTAGAACAGGACGTGCTACGGCCTCTGGAGATGCTATTTCGCTGATTTGTCCAGAAGACCAGCACCATTTTCATATCATCCAGAAAAAAATGAAAAGGAAGGTAGAAACAGTAGAAACGGCTGATTATGACTTGGGTAAATTTTAAGTGAAAATTCAAAGAATCAAGCACCTTGTTACCTCCATAAACAAGCGCAAAATGCTGTTTTAAGGGTGTTATAAGGTGCTTGATTATCAGCTTTTTGAGGAAGTATTAAGAAAATCTATCAAATAAAAATAATTCACTATGACATATGGTTATTTCAAGATTTTAATTATATTTGATAAATAATTCCCAAAACTAACCACACATTAACCCCTTAAAATGTCATGAATCTAAGATCGATGCTTCGAATTTTGTTTATTAGTTCACTGGTAGTTTTCTTAGGATACATTTTTTTGAAAAGTTTTGATTCATTTGCACATCACGTAGTGGCCTTTAAAAAACATTAAAGGCTCTTTATTAAATTACAAAAGCTACTTCTTGGAAACCATAATATTCGACTAGTCCGTCGGACTCAATACCCAATTGCCCACTTTCGTCGATACCAACTATTTTCCCCAGAAATAGTTGCCCGTTCTTTCTGAAATGATGAAATTCGTTTATTCTGAAAAGATTAGACAAGTACCTTTCTTTCAATACTTCATAATCTCCGTTTTTTACAGCCAAATAATTTTTCTCAACACAAGCTAATAATTCAGAAAGTAGGTCGGATAAATCATATTTTAGCGGATTCGTCGTTACATTCCTCAGTGAGGTAGCATTGGGTACTGGAAACTGGGTTTGATTGATGTTTAATCCGATTCCAATTACAGAAAAACCAATCTGATAACCTTGCAGGGTATTCTCAATAAGAATGCCACCCATTTTTTGATTTTGGAAATAAATATCGTTCGACCACTTTACTTTTAGGTCTTCGTCGATATATTCGGATAGGCAGTCTAAAACCCCCAACGAAACTGCCACATTGAGTTTGAACTGTTCGCTGGCTTTTAAAAAATTGGGTTTTAGGATTAATGAAAAAGTTAAATTTTCGCCTACAGAGGCTTCCCAAACGTTGCCTCTTTGTCCGCGACCAGCCGTTTGATTATCGGTAATTATGACCATTCCCTCAAAAACGTTATTACCCGACTGAATTATTTCAGCCGCTATGTCGTTAGTAGAGTGACAGACTGGCATGTATTTTATTGTTTTGCCAGTAAATAATGTATTGGGTTGAATTTTGTACAAGGTTATTTTGTAATTTTAAAGTTCAAATTATTTTTTGTGTTATTGAGTAATGAAGTTATGAGATTTATCTCTAAACATTGTGACAAACACTTGTGAATTTACAAACAACAAAGCATGGCAGAAGTTAAATTAAAAAAAGAAATTAGTTCACAAGAACTTAGCCAATTGGTGGTGAAAGGGATGCAGGAAAGAAAGGCAACCAATATTGTAGTGATGGATTTAAGAAAAGTAAAAAACGCTTTCACTGATTTTTTTGTCGTTTGTTCTGGTAATTCTGACACGCAAATTGATGCTATCTCAGAATCTGTTGATAAAGAAGTATGGGAAGCAACTCGTTCTCATCCCAAAAGTATGGAAGGGAAAGCCAACCGTGAATGGATATTAGTAGACTATTATGATGTAATAGTACACGTATTTAAAAAAGATAAACGTGAGTTTTATAAACTAGAAGAATTGTGGGGTGACGCTGAATTTACTTATATTGACGACGATGCCGTTTAAAGTAATAACACTCCTTTCATAAATTTATCATACCACTTTTCATGAAAAACATAAGTTCGAAACAAAGTTATCAGACCTTGTGTTCTCAATATAGATAACCAAAGTTTACAATTTATCTCAAATTATGTAAAACCAATTACTTTTTAGAATAAATTGGATACTGTTTAAAAGTTAATTAAAGAAAAAATGGCAGAAAATAATAGTGAGAATAATAAACCTCAAGGCTTTCCGAAGCGTCGCCCAAATGCTTCTGGCAATGGTTTTCAAGGATGGTTGGTTATAGGATTGATAGTTGCTTTAATAAGTATTTACTTTTTGAGTAAAACAAAAGTTCTAAAACCTATTCAGCAAACCGAGTACGAACAAATGGTGCTCAATCAGGAAATTGCTAAATTATCCATTATCAAAGGAAAAGATATTGTTGAGATTACCCTCAAACCAGAGGCACTTCCAAAATATAAAAACGAATTAAGTGATCAACCAAACGCTGTGGTTAATCAGAATGCTGGCCCTCAATTCGAAAAAGAGATTACTTCTATCAATTCTTTTGAAACGGAACTCAACGAATTGCAGAAAGATATTCCTCGTGATAAGAGAGTACATGCTACTACCGAAGAACATTACGGGATTTTTGAATTCTTGATGGGACCTGGTTTCTTTATCGTGATGTTCATCGCTATTTACTTCATGTTCTTTAGAATGGGTGGTGCAGGCGGACCGGGCGGACAAATCTTCAACATTGGTCGTTCTAGAGCAACATTGTTTGACGGCGAAGCTAAAGTGAAGATTACCTTCAACGATGTAGCAGGTTTGGATGAAGCTAAAGAAGAAATTCAAGAGATTGTAGAGTTTTTGAAGTTTCCGAAAAAATTCACTGACTTAGGTGGTAAAATTCCGAAAGGAGCTTTATTAGTAGGCCCTCCGGGAACAGGTAAAACCTTATTAGCAAAAGCTGTTGCTGGCGAAGCAGGCGTACCTTTCTTCTCGTTGTCTGGTTCAGACTTTGTTGAAATGTTTGTGGGTGTGGGTGCGGCACGTGTAAGAGATTTGTTCAAACAAGCGAAAGAGAAAGCACCATGTATCATCTTTATTGATGAGATTGATGCGGTAGGTCGTTCTCGTGGTCGTGGTGCGATGCCAGGCTCAAATGATGAACGTGAAAATACATTGAACTCATTGTTAGTTGAAATGGATGGTTTTGCTACTGACTCAGGTATTATTATCATGGCAGCAACAAACCGCCCTGATGTACTAGATTCAGCTTTATTACGTCCGGGACGTTTCGACCGTCAGATTTCAATTGATAAGCCAGATATTATCGGAAGAGAAGCTATTTTTAAAGTACACTTAAAACCTTTGAAATTAGCAGCTGATATTGACCCTAAAGAATTGTCTGCTCAGACTCCTGGTTTTGCAGGTGCTGAAATCGCCAATGTTTGTAACGAAGCGGCTTTAATAGCGGCACGTCGTAGCAAAACTGCGGTAGATATGAAAGACTTCCAAGAGGCAATGGATAGAGTAATTGGTGGTTTAGAGAAAAAGAACAAATTGATTTCTCCTGAAGAAAAGAAAATTGTTGCTTATCACGAAGCTGGCCATGCGATTGCTGGATGGTTCTTGGAACATGCCAATCCATTGGTAAAAGTAACGATTGTACCACGTGGTGTAGCTGCTTTGGGTTATGCACAGTATCTGCCTAAAGAACAGTTCTTATACAGAACAGAGCAATTGATAGATGAAATGTGTGTTACCTTGGGTGGTCGTGTAGCTGAAGACATCGTTTTTGGTAAAATATCAACAGGCGCACAAAACGATTTAGAGCGTATTACCAAATTAGCCTATAGTATGGTAACCATTTATGGTATGAACGATAAACTTGGGAATGTTTCATTCTATGATTCGAAAGGCTCGGAATATAATTTTAACAAACCGTATTCTGAACAAACAGCCCGCGAAATAGATGAAGAAGCACGTAAGATTATTCAACTAGCTTACGAAAGAACGAAGGCTTTATTGACTGAAAAACAAGATAAGTTGGAAATTTTAGCGCAAGAATTATTAGTGAAAGAAGTGCTTTTCCAAAATGATTTAGAGCGTTTGGTAGGACCAAGACCTTTTGAGCAATTGACAGCCTATCAGGAATTTACAAGAAACGAAGATAGAAAAGCAGCAGATTTGGAAGCAAAAGAAGCAGAAAAAGCTATTGCAAAAGAAAGTGAAGAACCTGCTGAAAAGTAATAGACGGTTTTAACCTCAATCCTAAGCCCCCTTTCTTGATAGAAAGGAGGCTTTTTTTTGCTGTTTTGTCTTATTAGGACATAACAAGCTTTTAGTTGATGGGTCTCTTACCTAGCGCTTAGATTTGTTGTATATTTGTCTTTTAAATATGTTTCAATGACTACTATTAATTTACAAGCCGACAAGAAAATATACTTTGCCTCTGATTTTCATTTAGGATATCCCGACCATCAAACTAGTTTGATTCGCGAACGAAGAATCATCGCTTGGCTCAATCAAATACAGAAAGATGCGCAAATGATTTTTTTGATGGGCGATTTATTTGATTTTTGGTTTGAATATAAAAATGTGATACCCAAAGGTTTTGCGAGGTTTCAGGGTAAATTAGCAGAACTGTCGGATGCGGGCATTGAAATAATCATTTTTAAGGGCAATCATGACCTGTGGATTTTCGATTATTTTGAAGAAGAAATGGGTATTAAGGTATTGAGAGAACCCACTGAATATGTTGTTAACCAAGGCAGTAATAGTACGTCTTTTTACCTAGTGCATGGCGATGGATACGGCCCAGGAGATTATGGGTATAAAAAACTGAAACGAGTTTTTGAGAGTAAGCTTAGTCAATGGGCATTTGGATGGGTACACCCCCAAGTTGGTATGAAACTGGCCATGGCGTGGTCTGCTTCTAAAAAAGATGAAGAAAGGCTCAAGCGAGAATTGCAGTTCAGAGGTGAGGGCGAGTGGCTGTGGTCTTATGCCAAAGAAGTAGAAAAACAAAAACACCATGATTTTTATATCTTTGGGCATCGTCATTTGTTATTAGATTTAAAAGTAGGTGAAAATAGTCGTTATATTAATTTAGGGGAATGGTGTTATGATAAACCAGCAAGTAATCATTATGCCATATTCGACGGAATTAATTTTAGTGTAAAACAATTTCAGGGATGAAAATAATAGCGATACTCTTATTATTGATAAATTGTACAGTGTTAGGGCAAAACGTTGCATTTGATACCTTAATTCCGAAAAATACCTACCGATATTTCGAAAAGAAAAATTTTGTAGTTGCTAAGGAAATAGCCCTCAATGGCGCTGATCTTTTTTCTAAAAATAATTACCTGATAGAGGCCGAATTAATATGCAAATCAGCTAAGCATTTTGGGTTTAAGGTAGCCCAATGGAAAGACAAAGCTCATCCTAAAAAAGTACTTGAAGAGTTGACGCTTGGCTATGATGTGCACCATAAAGAAATATACATTGATAGAACAAAGTCGTCAATACCTGCTAAGAAAGATTTAGTAGCACCTTACCACCTTGTGAATAAAAAGATAAAAATGCAGATAATTGTCAAGAACAATTATGTTCGTTTTTATGCCAATAATAATGAAGTAATGTTAGCAGATTCTATCGCCCCAAGCCCTGATGCATTAATATTTTCAATTTTTACAAAGCGAAAAAAAGTTTTTGTTGAATCTTTGAAAATTTGGGACTTCGAAGGCTTTCCAACAAAAAAATAAGGTTAGTCATTACATTCCATCATCAATAAATCACCAGATTCATAGGTGATTTTAACCAGACCGTCTTCTTTCACTTCATTACTACTACCCGTGCGATAGCCAATGGTGAGGTTTTCGGCTGATAATTCATACTTTAAGTTGTGTGTAGTAATTCCTGATACTTCACCCACAGGAATCAACGAAATGTTGGTTTTGGCTGGATACCATTTTTCGTAAGTATTGGGTAGTACAAAAATCTTAGAGTAATCGTCAATCACCACAATCTTCAGTTGTTCTCTAAACCGTACGATGTTCGTAATGTTGGTGATGGTATGGTCAGCCCTTCTGCCTGTAGCCCAAACAACATTTACGGCAGGAAATCCTTTCTCCACTAAATAATCAAAGGCCTTTTCCAAGTCGGTTTTATCTTGGTCTGGTGTATGAACAATCTCGATAGGGTACTGGTCTTCTCTGATTTTCTCTAAATTAATGGCTCTTTTAAGATTTTGTTCGTCTAGTAGGGTGATGTCAGAAGTGTTTCTAAGAATATCAAAATCGCCCAAGAGGACGTCTACCTTAATACCCAATTCTAGCACACGATTGATGGCAGAATCAAGGACAATCACCAAGGGTGACCATTCAAGGAGTTGACCCAATAGCTCAAAATTACAGGCTTCGCCATTGGCAATGATAAGAGCAGGCTCTTGTTGTTCTCTGATAACGTGGTGTGATGACATACTATAAGTAAGAGTTATGAGTGATGAATTGTGAATTTAAAGTGTTTTATAACGATATTTTATTCATAATTCATCACTCATAATTCACGACTTTTACTTACTACCAGAAAGTAGTATAAAGCACTACTAAAATAGCAACGATAGCAGCAGCACCAATAGCAAAACCTTTTGTCGTTTTGAACATAGTAGCATCTATTTCCAAAGCTTTAGGGTTTTCTTTAGTTGCAGGGTCTAATAAACCTGAAATAACCATAACAATAACACACACGACAAAAGTAATTGCCATACGGTCAAGGAAAGGGATAATATGTTTACCTTCTGCATCTAAGAAAGAAGTGTAAATTGGCGTTTGATAAAGACCTGTCCAATCTGGAAATTCTTTCAATACCAATGAGATAACCACAGAACCAATGGTAGCAATCATAGCACCAGCAGAGTTAGCACGTTTCCAGAAGAAACCTAACAAGAACACTGCAAAGATACCCGGAGAAACATAACCAGTCATTTCTTGAATGAAGTCGAAACCACCTTTTTTGTCAATACCTAAGAAAGGAGAGATGAAAATAGCAAGAATCATGGCAACAACAATTACAATTCTACCAGTTTTTACTAGTTCTTTTTCAGTAGCATCTTTCTTGAAGAATTTCTGATAAATATCAAGCGTAAAGATAGTTGAGATTGAGTTAGCTTTACCAGCCAAAGAAGCCACGATAGCAGCCGTTAAAGCAGCAAATGAAAGTCCTTTTAACCCAACAGGTAGTAAGTTTAATAATACAGGATATGCGTGGTCAGGATTCACTGTGCCATCTGCTCCCAACATTTCTTGTTGGAACAAGCCATTTTGGTATAATACATACGCTGCGATACCCGGAATAACTACGATGATAGGCATTAATAACTTTAAGAAACCTGCAAATAAAAGACCTTCACGAGCCACTGGAAGCGAAGCACCCAAAGCACGCTGAGTAATATATTGGTTACAACCCCAGTAGTTTAAGTTTACAATCCACATACCACCAATCAATACTGCTAGGCCTGGTAATGAAGTAAAATTAGGGTTATCCTTTTTCAAAATCATGTGGAAATGGTCATCAGCGCGTGTAAACATTTGTTTCATACCCTCGATAGCTCCCACTTCGCCAAATTGTTGTGATACCAATGTAAGCGCTAAGTAAGTAGTACAAAGTCCACCTAAGATTAAGAAAAACACTTGAATAACGTCTGTAAAACCAATAACTTTCATACCACCTAATGTAATAATTACAGCAAAAAACGCAAGACCCCACATACACAAGGTGAAATCAATACCTGAGATAGTTGTGATAGCTAATGCCCCTAAGTACAAAATTGAGGTAAGGTTAACAACAACATATAGAATCAACCAAAAAACAGCCATAATGGTACTTACTGTTGAATTATAACGCTGTTTCAAGAACTGAGGCATTGTGAAAATCTTATTTTTCAAATAGATTGGCATAAAAAATACCGCCACAATTACAAGCGTCGCCGCAGCCATCCATTCGTAAGCAGAAATAGCTAAGCCCATTTTGAAACCATTACCAGCCATACCGATAAATTGTTCGGCTGAAATGTTTGAAGCAATCATCGATGCTCCGATTGCCCACCAAGTAAGTGAACCTTCGGCAAGGAAGAAGTCTGTAGATGATGCTTGTTTTGATTTTTTCTGTTGGTAAATCCAGTAGCCGTAACCTGCTACAACGATAAAATAAAAGAAGAATACTAAATAATCAATGGATTGCAGTCCTTTTTGCATTGGGTTTATTTATTTTTTAGGTTATATATTATTTTTCATTCCGAAAGATACTGCATTAATTCAAAATTAAATAGATTAAATACTATAAAATATATTACAAAAACTATATTATG
>NZ_JBWKYN010000101.1:0-20369 GCF_059423785.1 Arcicella sp. GW458-12-2-14-TSB2
TTTTAAAGGTTTGGATTCATATTGGTGAATGTCTTTCAAATCCTGATTGTACAAAACAAAAAAAGCCATCGATTATAAACAGATAATTGTTTATAGTTCAATGGATTGATGATTGTTTAAGAACAAATTTAAAAGAGTTTAATAAGAAAGTAATATTAAATTTTACCTTTCTTATTAAGATAAAAAGAAAAAGAGATTAACAGTTGAATAAATTCAAGCGTTAATCTCTTTTCAAGAATTATAATGGTATAACCTTAGTTATTTGCCATTATTAAGCAGGAAGTACTTCTACAAAAGAACGTCCTTTAAATCCTTTTTTAAAGTGAACAGTACCATCAATTAAAGCAAATAAAGTATGGTCTTTTCCAAGACCTACATTTTGACCAGGATTGTGGGCTGTACCTCTTTGACGAACAATAATGTTCCCTGAAATTGCAGGCTGACCTCCAAAAATTTTGATTCCAAGACGCTTACTATGCGACTCACGACCGTTTTTCGAACTACCCGCACCTTTTTTGTGTGCCATTGTTTTGTTAGTTTATCGATTTAACGTTTTAATTTTCGCTTTGAGGAAACTCTTAACGAATAAAATTAATCATTAAATATTAAAATGAGATTCCTTCGATTAAGACTTTAGTTAAATTTTGACGGTGACCGTTCTGTTTTTGGTATCCTTTACGACGTTTCTTTTTGAAAACAATTACTTTTTCTCCACGAACGTGAGCTAAAATTTTACCAGTTACAGTAGCACCTGCTACAGTTGGAAGACCTACTTTGATGTCTCCGTCATTGTCGACAAGAAGAACCTTATCGAAAACCAGTGCAGCGCCTTCCTCGCCCGCCAAACGGTGGGTGTAGAGGAAAAGGTCTTTCTCAACTTTAAATTGCTGACCAGCGATTTCTACGATTGCGTACATTTTATTATTAGTTATAATTTTATTGGGTCGCAAAGATACGCATTATGTTTTGAAAACAGAAAGGAAGTAAGTATATTTATTATAAAAAAATCGCAAATTTTTATTTGCTAGTATGTTTCATAATAATCTCATAGTAAGGTAGTTAAGTGTATAGGTAAAATATTATAATATTTCTTTTACCCCAACAACGTATACCAAGTACATTATTATGCAGGTTTAACGTTAATAAATTAACATGGAAGTTCCATTTTTATAAGTTAATGATGATGAAGATTAGCCCCTTTTCAATACGATTTGGAATAATACTTATCTTCCTAATTTACGTAGTTAACTTTGAGGCTTTCAATCAAACCAAGAAAGTTGACATTGTGAAGTTTGAAGATTTACAAAAAGTATTAAATCAAGTATCAGATACCACCGTTGTCATGCATTTTTGGGCAACTTGGTGCCGACCGTGTTTAGAAGAATTACCCTTTTTTGAAGGATTGAATACTGAATATAGCACTAAGAAGGTAAAATTTTTGTTAATAAGTATGGATTTCCCTAAAGATGCGGAAACCAGTGTAAAGGGCTTTTTAGCACGCAACAAAGTACAATCGAAAGTAGTACTTTTGGATGAACCAGATTATAATCATTGGATAGATTTGATAGACAAAGAATGGTCGGGAAGTATTCCTGCCACGCTGATAATCAATACAAAAATGCAGAAACGGAAGTTTTTTGAAGGCAAAGTAAATGTTGAAATATTTACGGAGGAACTAAAAAAAATGTGGACTGTTACCATACAAAACTGAATACCGTAGCAACAAACAAGATTTATATTTAAATATTAAATCAAACAAGCGATATAACTTCTAAATAATATTAGATACAATAAACATATCAAGCAATGAAAACACATATAAAAAATATAAAGACGATTTTTTTACTAGGAATAGTCTTAACGGGATTATTGGCTTTTACTCCAGCCAATGAAGAGCATAAATTAAGTGCAGATAAAGGGTATGCCATTGGTGATGTGGTGGCTGATTTTAAATTAAAAAGTACCACAGGCAACATGGTATCAATGGCTGATAATCGTTCTGTAAAGGGATATATTATTGTCTTTACTTGTAACCACTGCCCTTTTTCAAAGGCTTATGAAAGTAGAATAATGGCATTGGATAAAAAGTTTGCTTCGCAGGGGTATCCTGTATTGGCAATCAATCCGAACGACCCGAGTGCTTATGAAGAAGATTCTTTTGAAAACATGCAGGCTGTAGCCAGAGCCAAAGGATATACTTTTGCTTATCTTCAAGACGAAACTCAGGCCACCTCAAAGGCTTTTGGTGTATCTAGAACTCCATCGGCTTATGTAGTGAAGAAAGAAGGCGACAAATATATTTTACAATATATCGGTGGTATTGATGATAATACGCAGGATGCTAATGCCGTAACAAAAAGATATGTAGATGATGCTGTAAGTAATCTTTTAGCAGGCAGACCAGTAGTTAATAACTTTACAAAGTCGGTGGGTTGTGCTGTTAAATGGAAAGGCGTTTAAAACTAGTCAAAAAATCAGCTTTATATTTTAACAAGAAGAGGTTGCCAACACTGGCAACCTCTTCTTGTTTGTAAATAGTATTATAATTTGTTTATTTACCTGCTGTAATATCTACTAGGGCAAATAATGGTTTTCCTTTGGCATCAGCATTTTTAAATACTAAGAATAAGTTATGTGCGCCAACAACAGGTGTTTTCAATGAAATACTTACGGGGGTGTTAGCATTTTTAGTTACCTCAGCAGTACCCAATAATTGTCCCGTGGGCGAATCAATGTGCAATTCTACCGAACCACCCGCTGTACGGTCGTCAGTAGCAAAAGCACCTAACTTAAATTGAGCGATACCCGTTAAGTCTATGTTGTTGAATGAGATATATGAATTGTCAGACATTGCAATAACTGCTTCTCCTAGTCCTTCAAGCGTATATTTCATTGTTTCTTTTTGCGTATCAAACGAATTCGCTTTAAACTTCGCACTTCTCAACGTAAGCGCTGTTGTACCTGTCAATGACCCTAAGTTACTAGCACCTCTGTCAGTATAGCTTGCCGAGAAAATATAAGTGCCAGCTTTGCCATTGTCTTTGGTGACATATTCACCTTTAACTGGTTGACTTGCTTTTTTGTCATCAGACAACGAGAGAATATATTTCACCATTTCCTTTGTGTCGTCTTTCGTTAATTGTGGGTGAGCCGCCATTACTTGTTCGCCCCAAACACCGCCGCCACCTTTGATTACTTTTTCTACCAACTCACTAAAAGCTCTACTTTTTCCTTTGTATTTTTTAGCAACTTCTTTGTAGCTTGGTCCAATAGACTTTTTATCAAGTGAATGACAAGATTTACAATCAGATAAGTCTATTAAACGTTTGCCTGATGAAGCACTTAGGTTTGCTTGGTGTCCCTGTGCAATTACAGTTTTGTCAAAACCTTCTAAGTAATCAATGTTTACCTGTACTTCGTCTTCTTTGATTTTTTTATTAGCCAACGAGCCATCTTCTTTATCCGACACCTTTACTTCATAAGCGATTTTTTCATCGTTCCAGTAGAATGTTTTATTGCCTTTTATCGCTAATTCTACCTTTGGAACATCATTCCCTACTTTTATTTCTAAAGTAGTCGTCGAAACGTTTCCAGCAGGGTCTGTTACTTTCAGAACAGGCTTATAAACGCCTGCTTTTGTAAAAGTAAAGCTTGGGTTAGGCAAAGTGCTTTTGGCTGCTCCTTTGGCAAAAGTCCATTCGTATTTCAACACATCATTTTCATAGTCTAATGTACCAGCCGAAGAGAAATTTACTTTCAAAGGCAATGCTCCCGCTTTTTTATCAGCATTTGCTACGACTACGGGGCTACGGTTGCCAGCATTGAAAGTAATGCGTGAAAGACGAGCATCATCGTTTTGAGCAAACCAGTTTTGTCCATATTCCAACAAATACAATGAACCATCTTTGGCAAACTGCATATCCATTGGGTGGCTAAACTTCGTGTTTGGCATAAAGCGTTCCATCGAAATAAAATCTCCGTTTGGTTTCATGCTTACCAAGTTAATCCAGTCACGCATCCAGTCATAAGCAAAGAATTTTCCATCTAAATACTTAGGGAATTTTACCTTTGAATCAGCCTTGAAGTCGTCATAATAATATACAGGCCCGCCCATTGCATTACGTCCACCTTTACCAACGATTGCCCCAAATTCAGGAGAATCAGCGTAAGGATAATAAATAAATGCTTTTTGAGCAGCAGGTAATTCGCGTAAACCTGTGTTGTGTGGAGAATCGTTAATAGGGTGTTCAGCGTCAAATTTTGTCCAAGTACTATCCTTATAAAAGTCTCTTTGGTTATAAGCACGGTTGTCTGCCACAAAAAGAGGCCAGCCAAAATAACCAGCTTTACGAGCCTGATTCACTTCGTCGTGTCCACGAGGACCATATTTCGGTGAATTTTCGCCAGCATCGGGCCCTACTTCACCCCAATATAAAAAGCCTGTTCTTTGGTCAACCGATATTCTGTATGGGTTTCTGTTACCCATTACATATATTTCAGGACGAGTTTTTGCAGTACCCACTGGGAATAGATTCCCTTCTGGAATCGTATAAGAACCATCAGCACTAGGCTTAATTCTCAAAATTTTACCTCTTAAATCGTTGGTATTTGAAGAAGTATATCGAGCATCCCAACCAGAGCGACCCACTTTATTATCAATTGGTGCAAAACCTTGCGAAGCAAAAGGGTTGGTATCATCACCCGTTGACAGGAATAAATTTCCTTTGCTGTCCCAAGCTATAGAGCCACCCGTATGGCAACATTCTGTGCGTTTTACAGGCACACGCAAAACAACTTTTTCAGTACTTAAATAAAGTGAATCCTTTACATCATCATACACATAACGAGATAAACGATTGGCCGTATCAGCACCAACCATCCCTACCGACGGAGCGTAGTACAAGTAAATCCATTTGTTTTTGTTGAAGTCAGGGTCAATATTTACGCCCATCAAGCCATATTCAAATTTTGAATAAACGCTTAAATCTGCTACAACCTTAGTTGCGTTTTTCTTTGGGTCATATACTTTTAATATACCTTTTCTTTCACCGAACAATACTTTACCGTTGTCTAACACTACTAGTTCAGTTGGTTCGTCTAGTTTTTCATCCAATACAGTTTTTACGAAACGGTTTTCTTCAGGAGGTAAAGCACTTTTTACTTTAGTATAATCTAAAGCAGGGCCACTAGCCGCCCACTGTAAGCCACCAAGAATGTGTTTAAGCGGAATCTCTTCCGAGAAAGTCTCGTTGGTATGTCCCCAGTTAGTATAAAAAGAACGACCACCGTCAAACTCATGGTACCAGCCCATTGGGTGGAAATCGCCCATTTTACCTTCTTTAAAAGAGTTTTCGTCAACAGTATATAAAACCTTTACATCTGTATTGAAATTTTTAAAGCTATAAAATTCATCTTTACGCTCTAAAGTCTCAGGCATAAAGTTTGTAGAAATATGCGTACGGTCTTTAATGATAAATTTACCATTCTGCACATTCGAAACATTTTTGCCTGGGTGACCATTAAAATATCCACCTACCAACTTGCCATACCAAGGCCAGTCGTATTCAGTATCCGAAGCTGCGTGAATACCCATAAAAGCACCACCTGCTTGGATATAACGCTCAAAAGCAATTTGCTGAGGCTCTGTTAAAACATTCCCAGTAGTGCTGTTAAAAACAACAACCGAGTACTTTTTAAGATTAGCTTCATTGAAATTATCAGCGTTTTCGGTAGTATCTACTTCAAAACCATTGTCAGTGCCCATTTTTTGAATGGCTTTTGTACAAAACGGAATAGAAGAGTGACGAAACCCTGCTGTTTTGGAGAAAACAAGAATCTTTTTCCCTTTGAGGGGATTAGAACCTTGGGCAAAAAGAATTGTTGTACAAAAGCACAACAACAGTAATAATGCCTGAAATTTAAGTTTCATAAGTTATAATAAAATTAGGACTGGTTGAATGATATAAATAAAGCCTCCCTTTGCTGAAGAAATAGTACTTTACTTAGAGATTAGTAAATATTTGATAAAGATAAGTTTTTATGGGTATATTATTATCTTACCTTGTACGGTAAATATAGACAAGTATAGAACAGTTCGGTAAAAAAAAACGATATAAATTATCGAGGGTTTCCTAAATAACCTATATCGTTATGATTAATTGATTGAAAATGAAACGATTACTTTTTCTTCTTCATTAGTGCTTGGTATCTTAACAATGCTTCTAAATAATAATAGTCGGCATATACCAAAGGCACATCGATTTCTGATTTTAAGGGCTTTGCTCCTACACTATGCTTTAAAATGAAATGATTATTTTCGCCTAAATTAGCTTTATAGGCAGGGCTAGCCAAGCTTGTCAACATCGTTTCGGCAGCTTTAAAATAGTCTTTGCCTTTTTTGCCTGTATAAGTTGATAATTCTAACAAAGCCGACGCTGTAATAGCACCAGCCGAAGCATCTCTTTCTTCATTAGGAATATTGGGTGCGTTAAAATCCCAGTAAGGAATTTTATCGGCAGGTAAATTCGGGTTGTTCAAATAGAAATTAGCAATTTTTTCAGCCATCGCTAAGTATTTCTTTTGCTTAGTTTCGCGGTACATCACTGTATAGCCATACATTGCCCACGCTTGCCCCCTCGCCCATGCAGAAGCATCGGCATAACCTTGGTGAGTAAATTTTCCTAAAGGCTGTCCTTTTTCATCATAACAAATTACATGATAGCTACTGCCATCTGGACGAAAATGATTTTTCAGTGTACTATCAGCATGTGAAAGACAAATATTATAAAATTCTTTGTTGCCAGATGCTTTGGCCGCCCAAAACAGAAACTCCAAGTTCATCATATTATCAATGATTACTGGATAAGTGTATTGACGAAATTTATTCCAAGACTTAATAACCCCTACTTTAGGGTCGAAACGAGTCGCTAGCGACTTCGCTCCTGTCAGCATAATATCTTTGTATTCAGCATTTTTTGTAAGGCGATAGCCATTGCCAAATGGGCAATACAACATAAAGCCTAAATCGTGTGTACCTGTATTGAATTGCTCTTTTTTAACAGCCATAGACCACTGATGAGCAGCATCTTTCCAGAAAGGGCTCTTGGTTTCTTCAAAAATATACCAAAGCGAACCACCGAAAAAGCCACTACACCACCATTCAGTAGGCATATCTCGTGGACTGCCATCTGCATTAGTCGATTGGGGCGTTTTGGTATAATCTGGATGTGCCTTTAGCATCCCCTCATATTGTTTGGCCGCAAATTCAAATTCTTTTTTGACATCAATTTTGGACTGTGCCGAAATGCCTAACACGAAAATGTTTAATAACAAGCATAAAAAGATTTTTTTCATAGTTAAATGGATGGTTTGAGAATGTAAAAGAGGTAATTATTTTAAGTCTGAGATTTTAACAAAATCCATGTCTGTGAAATCGAGGTTTTCGCCTGCCATTGCCCAGATAAAAGAATAATTGGACGTACCCGCACCAGAGTGGATAGACCAAGGTGGTGATAAAATAGCTTGATGATTGGCTACAAGCATATGGCGAGTTTCCTGTGGTTGTCCCATAAAGTGAAATACTCTATGTTCTGGATTCAAATCAAAATATAAATAAGCTTCCATTCTTCTATCGTGTACGTGGGCTGGCATGGTGTTCCAAACACTCCCTGTTTTCAAAACAGTTAATCCCATTACTACTTGGCAACTTTGAATACCATCTCTATGAATATACTTATAGATGGTTCTTTCATTGGCTGTTTCTACTGTACCTAATGAAACGGGAGAAGCTTCTTCTTTTCCCATCTTTTGTGTAGGAAATTTTTGATGGGCAGGAGCAGATAATAAGAAAAATTGTGCAGGGCTACCAGCATCATCGCTTTTGAAAACTACCTCTTTCACGCCTTTGCCAATATAAAGCGCATCCAGTTTTGATAAATTAAAGCTTTCGCCATCTACTTCAATCGTACCATTACCTCCCACGTTGATGATACCGATTTCTCTTCTTTCTAAGAAATAATCAGACTTCAAATTATCATACGTTTGTAAACTAAGAGCAACCGTCGTAGGCGTCGCACCTCCTACCATTACTCTGTCATAATGAGTATATACAAAATGTACCTCATTGGTCTTAAAAATGCTTTCAATCAAGAAGTTTTCTCTTAATTGCTCTGTGGTAAAGGTCTTTGCCTCACGTTCACTAATTGCTTGGTAAATCTTCATAAAATAGACTTGATGTAAATTTGAAAAAATAACTTATAGCAAAGAGTCGAGACTTTTAAATTTATACTGCTAATTGGGCATTATATTTTGAAGAGAAAGTAAAATATTAAAGCCCAAAGGTTAAGTTGTGGAGGCTTATCCTTTGGGCTTTACGGAAAAAAATACGATGCTTACCAGTCTCTTCTACCATGATGGCCATGACCACGACCAAAAATAGGTACTGTCACAACAATTACTGGGCGAGATGGCGCTCTTCTAGCATAACCACCGTTATAGCGATTTAGATAACGATTACGAATATCATAAGGATTACGTGGGTCTACTGGATAATATCTGTTAGCCCAAACTCTTCTATTGTCACAAAAATCAAAAGGGTCGGCATTACTACGAAAATCTATCTCATTCCAACGACTGTGACGATATGGATCGTAAACAGGACGAGGGTCGAAGGGGTTGCGAGGGTCGTAGTTAGGATTACGGGTATCAAACGGATTTCTTCTGTCGTAGCTATAACTTCCATAACTGCCGTCATCACATCTGGCATATACATCATAGTTGTTATTATTGCCATTGTTGCCGTAATTATTATTACGGTTGTTATCGTATCTATCATCATTTCTATCATCACGGTTATCGCGATTTCGGTCAGGATAATTTTGTTGTTGCTGGTAGTCTCTATCTCTGTTCTGATAGTCTCTATTTGAATAATTACGATCTTGAGCTTTTCCTGAATTTGCTAATCCAACTGTTAAAACTAGCAAGTTAAATAATTTGATATTCATGTTTTTTGACGGTTTATTGTGATTACACCAGTTTTAGTATTAGCATCAATACTTTTACCATTTTGATGATATATTAGTAAAACGCATTAGGGTGAATCGCTATTTTAGGGGGGCGTGTTAATGATATGTTAATGTTTTTTCACCTTAAAAAACAAAAAAACCGTGATACGAGCAAATATCGTATCACGGCCTGATTTATATAATTAATATGCCAGATTTAGAAATTAAATAGCTTCTTAAATAGATTTGAGGTTAAATAAAGACTAATTCAAAGAAATAAAACGATCTTGTGAAGTAGGCTCAGGAGTTTTAGTACCGATGTTTACTGTTTTTACAATTTTGCTTTCGCCATCAGTGATTTCGAAGCTGTATTTTCCGTCTTGCAATTCGCTCAAATCAAATTTTCCGTGGTATTTTTCATTAGCTTTTCCTACTTTTTCTTTGTGCAACACATCCCCTTTTTCATTTTTCAATGAAATATATAAATTCTTATTAGTCGATTTCTCAATCAATACATTCATTTTCATAGTGTTGATTGTCTGGTACATTCCCACAGCAAATGATTTTTTAGTATTTGCTGGCTCATTAGTGTTAGTAGCGCTTGCTACAAATGACATTACTGATAATACTGCAATTGCGAAAGATTTAACGAAAGTTTTCATTTTTTTAAGTTGTTTAGATTTTAAATTAAATTTTATGATAAATAAAAGTTTAGAAATTACATTGTTGTTGTTTACTGTGTTACTTACTAAGATTTTTGTGCCATAATTTATAAGTGTTTGATTATTAATTGTTTGTAAAAGTTAACGAGATTTAGAGGTGTTCGTTTTTATTACAATAGTTGTTCGGTTTAGTATATTTATTAATGTTTAGAGTATTTTTTGTTTAATTCCTTTTTGATGCATCAAAGTTATGGGTAAAAGCCAGTACCTTGCAATACAAAATACCATAATCGGTTGTTTTACTAGTTAAATGGTAAATCTTCTTGATATACAACTGATTTTTGGTTTAAGCGAATGCTTTAAAATTGATGAGTGTTTGAGATGTAAAAAGTGCTCGTTTTTTTGAATCTCAGACATAAGATGCAAGCTGGAATTATAATGTTGCATCTATTTAAAAAAATTATCATAATTTTTTATGGTATCATCAAGTCCCGTAACCATTCTTACAACTGAATGGGGTTTCTCGATAAAAGCATATTAATATTGTATAGGTCAATAATGATTGAGGGTAAGATTAAATACTAAAACAGAAAAAAAATCAAAAAATGGCAGCAGAAGAAAAAAGTATCGGAAGAAAATTATTAAGTTTTTTTATTACTGAAGAAACTGCTACTACAGCAAATACTAGCAGTCAGACGCCTCCTCCTATTCCGAAGGTTGAAAAAACAGTAGAACCTGCGATAATACCGCAAGGTATAGAGAAGGGCGTAGTCGATAAAAAATTTATAGACCACTTCGTTCAGTTGCTCGAAAATTCAAATTTAAAAGGACCTGATTATTTTGAATACATGCAGGCACTAAAAGGCTTGACAGGCCTTGGGCTTTCAGAAGAAAAACAATTTCAAGCTGCATGGGCTAGTTTCAAAGTAATGGGTGGTATTACAGATGTAGCAGTATTGACGGATACGGCCAAACAATATATCGGAATTTTGGATAGTGACCGACAAGGATTCTTGAAGGATGTAGAAAACGCAGTTAGCCAAAAAGTAGGCGGTTTGAAGAATGATTTGAAAAAAACTGAAGAAGAAAATGAAAATATAGCAAAGCAAATAATTGATTTACAGCGTAAGATTGATGAAAACAAGATAAAAATCAATAAATTGACAGATGATATTTCAGAACAGAGTGGAAAAATTACGATTAATAAAAGTAATTATGAAACTACCTATCATACATTTGTCGAACAAATAAAGGGTGATATCGCAAAGATTGTAGCCTACTTGAAATAAATTCATTCTAAATCAAAATATTAAATAATCTAAAATAATGGCAGATTTATCACAAATTGGAGGAACCCAACCTTCAAAATCGTTTTGGAGTAAACCCGAAGGTATTACTTCCTTATTCTTTTTGGCAGCACTTGGTGCTTTTGGGTTATACTATTTCAACATAGTAGTTGAATTCTTGATAAAAGTTACTTCCAATACGCTTTATCTAGGTGGATTATTAGCAGTTTTAGGTTTTTTTATCTTTCTAATTACTAGCAAAGACATTCGTACAGGGGTATTCTTTTTGTTTAAAACCTTCATGCGAAAAATAACTGGCTTAATCATTCAACTTGACCCGATTGCCATCATGAAAATCTATATTTCAGATTTACGTGAAAAACGCGAGCAGATGTCTAAGCAAATAGATATTTTGGCAGGACAGTTAGTAAAACTGAATAAGAAAATTGGTGAAAACAACGAGAACATCAAAGTTAAGTTTGCGGAAGCAAACAAGGCTAACAGCATGACTGATAAGCCCGGTATGAAAGAAGCTGCGTCATTAGCAAGTTTAGAAGCGGCAGGATTACAGGAAATGAATGAAAAATTGTTGCCACTTCAACGTAATATGAAAACTATTTTAGGGTTCATGGAAAAAGTACAGTCGTCGGCAGATTATATCATCAAGGAAACAGAAATAAGAGTAAAACACAAAGAGGCGGAATACGAAATCGTAAAAGCTAGCTCTAATGCCTTGAAAACGGCGATTAGTATTTTCAAAGGAGATCCAGACAAGAAGTTTTACTTTGATGAGTCGATGGAATACATTCAGGACGACATGAGTAAGAAATTGGGTGAAATGAAGCGAGCAATGGATTACTCAATGGACTTTATTAATTCTGTGGATATTCAAAATGGCGTGTTAACCGATAAAGGGCAGTCGATGTTGGATGCCTATAATAAAGGCGAGTTCAATTTGATTACGTTAGATGGTCCGTCAGACTCAAGTAAAAAAGAAATCAATCCTCCGAAAGACTCTTCTTATAAGGGTTTATTGGATTAACATTTCGATGTGAAAGCGTAACTCAAAGACTTTCTTTGGGTTACACTTTTCGTTTCTACACCTTTGATACACTTTATTTTCGTACCTTTGTAAATGTTTTCAACAAAAGCTATCGTCAGAAAGCTGACGACAGTTAACGTTTACAAATTATGACATTCGAAGATTTTCAACTCAATCGCCAATTATATAATGCCATCGAAGAAGCTGGCTATCAAGCACCTACGCCTATTCAAGAGCAAGCTATTCCATTAGTAATGGGTGGGCACGATGTACTAGGAATTGCCCAAACAGGTACAGGAAAAACAGCTGCTTATCTATTACCCATCCTGATGAAGGTAAAGTATGCCCAAGGCAAAATGATGCGTGTATTAATCCTTGCTCCTACCCGCGAACTGGTGATGCAAATAGATGAAGCCGTAAAACAATTGGCCAAATATACAGATATTCGTCATATAGCTTTATTTGGTGGATTAGGACCTAAAACACAGATAGAAGCCTTACAAGCAGGTGTGGATATCGTGATTGCAACACCAGGTAGATTTATGGATTTATACCTAAAAGGCGAGATTGGCGTAAAAGAATTAAAAACATTAGTATTAGACGAAGCTGATAAAATGATGGATATGGGCTTTATGCCACAAATCCGTAAGATTTTAGAGGTAATCCCTTCGAAGAAGAGACAAAACCTATTGTTTTCGGCTACTTTTCCACCACGAGTAGAGAACCTTTCACACGAATTTCTCGAATTTCCGCATAAAGTTGAAGTAAGCCCGCAAGCTACTACAGCAGACATGGTAAAACAGCGTTTGTTTGAAGTGCCCAACTTCATGACCAAAATTAACCTGTTGGGTATGTTGATGCGTGACTACGAGACTTTCAACAGAACGATTATTTTTTGCAGAAGTAAAGAGATTGCCGATAATATTTTTAAATACTTAGGTAGAAAAGTAGTTGGAGAAAACAAAATTAGGGTGATTCATGCCAACAAGGGGCAAAATACCAGAATAAACTCGATGGAAGACTTCAAGGAAGGAAACATTCAGGTATTGGTAGCAACAGATGTGGCAGCCCGAGGAATTGATATTCAGATGGTAAGCCATGTAGTGAATTTTGATGTGCCTTTAATTTATGAAGATTATGTACACCGCATTGGTCGTACAGGTCGTGCAAACAACAAAGGCGAAGCTATCACTTTCATGACAGAAGCGGAGGAATATCATATTGGCAAAATAGAGAAGATTATTAAAATGCCGATACCTCGTGAACCACTACCTGCCGAGCTAGAAGTATTGCAAACACCATTTGTTGAAAAACAGATTATGTTGCGTGAAATAGATGAGCAGAAAAAACGCGAAGACCCAGATTTCAAAGGGGCTTTCCATGAGAAGAAAGATCATAAAGTAAAAGCAAAACAAAAGGAAGTTAAAAATAAAAAACTACACATATCTTCAGGAAAGGATGCTCGTAAAAAAACCTTTGGCAAAACCAAACGAGAAGACCCAAGAAGAGGAAGAAGATAATAAAAATGTTAGTTTCGGAATAAAATTAAACTAAATGATACCAACACCATCAAAAACTATTATAGCCCATACAGAGTTTGAAGAGAAAGTAAAAAAACTATTCAAGGTCTTTGAAAATGATAAAACACTGTTCTTTTCGGTAAGTTATTTGCTTCTGACGGCTATCGGAATGATTTTTAGTGGTGCTTATTTTCTGATATTTGATATTAATATTTTAGATTATTCACAAGTAAGTGATTTTATCCTAATTGCATTCAAAGACCCCTTTTATTTGCTATTTACTATAATGACGGTCATTTTAATCGTTTCTATTTACTACCTAAATAAATGGTTGATGATTAAGTTTCCCAAATTTTTTATTAGACAAGAAGAAAAATTTTGGACTAGATGGTTTAAACAAACAGGGAGTTATTATTTCTGGAGCTATATGATGGTATTGCTATTATATATTCCCGAGTCGGCTTATATTTATGCACGCTATAAAAGCAAAGAAATAAAAGCAGGGAAAGGGCAAACTGTACAAATATATTATAATTCAGGGCCACAGACGATAAAAGATTCATTTCCAACACTGGTGGGAACTACAAGTAATTTCATTTTTTTGTATTATCCCAAAACCAAATCTACCGAAATAGTCCCTTTTAATAATGTCAGTAAAATTGTAATAATAGATTCTAGCCATGTTAGTAAAGCTAAAACAAGCACTCTTGAACCTCGCTAAACCTGAAAGGGCTATACAAACGGCTCGTTTCTTCAAAACAGGAAAAGGACAATATGGCGAAGGCGATATTTTTATCGGTATTACTAATCCAGAAGTCCGTGCGTTGGTAAAAGAGTTCTGGAAAACAATTAGTCTGGCCGATATACAGCTTTTGCTAAATGATGACATCCACGAATTTAGGTTTACAGGATTGATGATACTGGTAGAACAATTCGAGAAGGCTAATGAAGAGAAAAGGACAGAAATAGTTGATTTCTATTTGAATAATCTCCCTAAAATCAATAATTGGGATTTGGTAGATTGTTCGTGCTATAAAATATTAGGTGTGTATCTATTGGATAAAGACCGACAGGTATTGTATGATTTAGCCAATAGTAAGCATTTGTGGACTGAAAGAATAGCTGTAGTTTCTACAATGGCTTTTATCAGAAAAGGACAGTTTCTCGACTGTTTCCGACTGTCAGAGCTTTTTCTCACACATCCACACGACTTGATGCACAAGGCCTGTGGATGGATGTTGCGTGAGATTGGTAAACGAGATGAGTTGGCTTTGGAAGAATTTTTGGAAGAACACCTCACAAAAATGCCAAGAACCATGTTGCGTTATGCCATTGAAAGAATGGATGAAACCAAACGCTTGTCGTATTTAAAGCGATAACTAGCCAATAGCCATCTTCACTAAATCAGCTGTGTTTTTGGCTTTTGTTTTCTTCATCATATTAGCACGGTGATTGTCTACGGTACGAATACTTAAAAACAACTTGTCGGCAATTTCTCGGCTATTATAGCCTTGTACAATATGTTCAAGAATTTGTTTTTCTTTCGGAGTAATTTTTTGGAATATTGGTCTACTAGTATCTGGTTGGTTTCCAGAAGTTTTAGAAAGCAGTTCGTCGATAATGACCTCTGAAATTTCAGGTGGAAAATACTTTCTTCCTTCTGCTACCACATTAATGGCTCGCATAAGTTCGTCTTTGCCAGTATCTTTTAATAAATAACCACTTGCACCGTTTTCAACCGAATTAATAATATATTCACGGTTGTTGTGCATTGAGAATATAAGGATTTTAACTTCGGGATATTCTTCCGAAATAATTTTTGCTGCTTCTATACCAGTCATTTTGGGCATCGTCAAATCCAGAATCACTACATTTGGCGACAAAGCTTTTATTTTCTCGATAGCATCTAGCCCATCAGACGCTTCTCCGATTACTTTCACACTTTCTTCGTCTTCCAACAGCATTTTCATGCCTTTCCTGACAACGTCGTGGTCATCTGCTAATAATACGGTAATTGGGTTCATAATTTTTAATTGATTATATACAGACAGTGATTTTTAAAGATAAAGTTTTTAAAAATACTTAGTACCAAAATTTAAGTAATGCTTGAGAATATGAATTTATTAATTTTTTTTAAGATATTCAACCTCTCTCTTACGCTACCCTTTCGGTATTTTTTTTCCGTTTGCTAGTTAGTTTGTTGTTTACTCCAATAGGAATACTCACAATGATGTTTGTTCCTCTTCCTACTTTTGATTGTATTTTGCACGAGCCATTCAACAATTCGGCCCTTGTTTGCATATTTTTTAAACCACTACCACCCAACGTTTTTCGGATAGCTGGTAAGTCGAAACCAATGCCATTGTCAGAAATAGTCAATCGAATAGAACCCTCATTCTCCGCTATTTCTACTTGTATTTTTTCCGACTTTGAATATTTTACTGCATTATGAATCGCCTCTTGGGTAATTCTATAAAGACACACTTCCAAATTTTCTGGCAAGCGTTGTATTTTTTTCTCTTGAAATTCAATACTAATTCCCGACATTTTGGCTACCTGTTCCGTTAAGATTCGGATAGCAGGCGTAACGCCAAAATCACTTAACACAGAGGGTGCTAAGTTGAAAGCTACTGTTCGGGTGGCTTCAATGGTTTCTTGAATTAGTTTTTGTAATTCTTCAAACGATTTATCCTGCTTAGGATTAATGAATGAAAAGCTTTTTACTTTTTCACCATGCAATCTTAAACCCGTTAACATTTGCCCGATGCCATCGTGCAATTCGCGGGCTAATCTTTTACGCTCCATTTCCTGCCCTTCCATCAATGATGCCGAACGAACCTTCTCTTCTGCTAGTTGTAGTTTGAATTTCTCTTCAGTTGCTTGCACTAAAGCCTGTTGGGTTTGTAGAAGCCTTTCATTGGTTAGGCGTAATTCACTTTCAGAGTCCGTCAGTTTTTTAATGACAATTCGAATATAATTAGCAATCGGACGGAAGATGATGATTCCTTCCAAAATAAGAATACTAAATAAAACAAGGAATAAAAACAGCTCTATATTTTTGGTTAAATCAACCCTTGATCTTGATTCTAAATCGTACTGAAAAACGATTTTGTTCATCATTTTCAAGAAAAGTCTTTCGTTTACCAATACTTGATTCAAAGCAGCTTTCATTGCTTCGTCCTGATTCGCCACAGGTTTATCGATATGCTCGCTGATTAATTGCGCATTCGTGAGTATGGTCTGAAAGATAGGGTCTATCTCTCTGAACATACTATCAATCACTGGGCTATTCCTTACGGTATATGCTTTGCCGTCTGTTGTTAGGTTTTTATTCTTTAAACCCTCGTGGCTTTGCTTCCATAAGGTAATAATTTCCTTAATATCTTGTGAATAATGCTCAGCATCAGCCTGAAAAATATCTGGCCGACACAACAAAATAGCCGTTTTAGAAAGCCGCTGGCTCAACATCCGTTGTCTCCCTGCAATATTCACCACATGTGAATCATCAATCAACGAATTCAGAAATACTTGAATAATAATTTGTCCAGACATAGACAGCAACGCCACCATCGTGAGGGCAATCACATAGAGGCGAGTGAGTCTGTTGAAAATTTGACTATCAAGTGGCTTCATAACTTGAAATATACCAAACTTTCGGAAAAAATCATTTATAGTTTTCAAGTAATTTGTTGATTATGAGATTGTTGAAAATTTTTCTTTGAAAAATCATGTATTGAAATTTTACAAATTGATATTTTGCAAGTTTTTGCGAATATCAATTTGTAAAATCTTCGATACTATACCCCAACATACACTTGCCCATCTGCTATTTTTACAGGGTAAGTTTTAATCGTGTATTCATCTCCACTCAAGCATTCTCCTGTTTGTAACGAGAACGTTTTTTTATGAAAAGGACAAGCTACTTTCGGTTCATTATTTGCCCCTGTTGAGCCTATCATTCCCCTCGAAAGAGCCATTTGTTGGCGGTGTGGGCATTGGTTTTGGGTAGCATACCACTCACCACGACGCGAAAAATTATAAATAGCTATTTGCTCGCCTTCAATAAGAGCGCAAGCTCCTCCGTTTTCTGGTATATCTTCAATATTGCACGCTACGTGCCAAGTTATTGTTTCTTCTGCTATCATTGTTATATGTATGATTGAGGTTTGAATGAGCTAAATAAGTTTGTTTGAACTTATCAGCCCATAAAACGTTAAACTTCATTTACTTCCACTCCGCTGCTTTGATTTGCTCACGCATTGGCTCAAATCTAGCATAAGGGTCTTTCATTTTAGGAGCATTCACAAAGTGTGTAAAACGCTTACGTAGCTCTGGGCTGTTTACTACTTCTTTCCATTCGCATTTATAAGCATCTACCAAAAATTGCATTTCTTGTTCAAACTGGCTGTTCATACCAAGAGCATCATCAATCACCACAGATTTTAAATAATTAATGCCACCTTCCATTTTATCCAACCACGGAGCAGTTCGCGTAAGTGGTTCAGCCGTTTTGATATAGAACATCAAGAAACGGTCGATGTATTTTAAACAAGTTTCCGAATCAATATCAGTAGCCAATAGTTCAGCATGACGAGGTTTTACACCACCATTCCCACAGACATATAAATTCCAGCCCTTCTCAGTAGCGATAATCCCAAAGTCTTTTGATTGCGCTTCGGCACACTCACGTGTACAGCCAGAAACAGCCGATTTTAGCTTGTGTGGCGAACGCAAACCACGATAACGTTCTTCTACTTCAATCGAAAACGAAACGGCATCTTGTACGCCAAAACGACACCAAGTAGAACCCACGCAAGATTTGACAGTTCTCAACGATTTCCCATAAGCATGACCCGACTCGAAACCAGCATTCACTAGCTCTTCCCAGATGTCTGGTAAATCACTTACGTGCGCACCGAATAAATCTATTCTTTGTCCACCAGTAATTTTTGTATAGAGGTTGTATTTCTGAGCTACCTGTCCGATTACAATTAATTTCTCAGGCGTAATTTCTCCCCCTGGAATTCTAGGTACTACTGAGTACGTACCATTTTTCTGGATATTGGCTAAGTAACGGTCGTTTGAATCTTGAACAGTGGCATTGCCTCTTTCCAAAATCATCTCATTCCATAAACTGGCAATGATAGATGCCACCGCAGGTTTACAAACTTCGCAACCATCTCCCCTGCCTAAATTATCCAATACATCATCATAGGTTTTATAGCCTTTTATTTTAACGAGGTCGAATAATTCTTGGCGAGTATAATCAAAATGTTCGCAAAGAATATTTCTTACAAAAACCCCTTGCGACTTCATTGTTTCATTAATCAAGTCTTTCACCATTGGCACACAACCACCACAACCCGTACCCGCCTTTGTACATTTTTTGATGCCATCAAGCGTAGTTACTCTATTCTCGATGATTTCGTGACAAATGTTTCCTTTCGTTACGGCTTCACATGAACAAATCAACGCTTCGTCTGGTAAAGCCATCACTCCCGAACTAGCACTTTCTGCACCGCCTCTTGAACCCAACATCAAATCTTCAGGGTCGGCAGGTAAAAGCACCTTGTTTTTAGTGTTTTGCAACAACATATTGTATTGCTCGGCATCACCCACCAAAATTCCTCCTAACAAATACTTGCCATCGTTTGAAATATTGATTCTCTTATAAACACCTTTGGCAGTATTTTCAAATACGATAGTTTGGGCATTAGGCTCTTGAATAAAAGCATCACCAAAACTTGCTACGTCGATACCAATTAATTTTAGTTTAGTCGACATATCAAATGGCTTAAACTCTTTTTCGCCACCAATGATAGACGTTGCTACAACTTCGGCCATTTCGTAACCGGGTGCTACCAATCCATAAATCATGTGGTGTGCCAGAGCACATTCGCCAATCGCAAAAATATTTGGATCAGAAGTTTGTAGTTTATCATTGACAATAATACCTCCACGTGAACCTACTTCTAGTCCTGCTATTTTGGCAACTTCATCACGAGGCTTAATTCCTGCTGAAATCACCAACATATCTACCTCCAACTTAGAACCATCAGCAAATGCCATCCCTTCAATGATTCCATTTCCGACAATTTCCTGAGTATTTTTATTTAGATGAATCTGTAATCCTAACGCTTCCAGTTTTGTTTGAAGAGTTTTAGAACCAGCTTCATCTATTTGCCTTGGCATCAGCCTTGGAGCAAATTCTATTACATGTGTTTCCTCTAAACCTAAATCTAATAAAGCCTTGGCAGCTTCTAGCCCCAATAAGCCACCACCAATTACTGCCCCTTTTTTGGCAGTTTTGGCATGTGCTTGCATCAAATCCAAATCCTCAATGGTTCTATAAACAAATACGCCATCTTTTTCTACCCCCGGTATGGGTGGCACAAATGCCGCAGAACCAGTGGCTAATACCAAGTAATCGTAGTTTACTACAATACCATGGTGCGACCGTACCGTTTGCTCATCTTTGTCAATATCTACAACTGGGTCGGAAAGGTATAGTGTTATACCATTTTCTGTGTACCAACTGCTTGGTGCCATTGTTAAATCATCAGCCGTTTTACCAGCGAAGTATTCAGACAAATGTACACGGTCGTAAGCGGGGCGAGACTCTTCGCCAAAAACGACCAAATCAAAACTTTTAGACACATCTTTTGAAATAAGTTTTTCGCAAAACTTATAACCGACCATGCCGTTCCCCACTACGACAATTTTCTTTTTCATAAATGATACAAGATTATGATTTATACTTTTAATGATTAATACTTATACAAAAAGCTTTGATGTTTTCAGTTATGTAGATGCTGACTAAGTATTTATTTTATATCACATCAAGGATGTTGGTGTAT
>NZ_JBWKYN010000102.1:0-20368 GCF_059423785.1 Arcicella sp. GW458-12-2-14-TSB2
ATCTTAATATTTATCATTTTAAAAATACAAAATCAAGTCGGTCGTTCTCAGCAAAACATTAATTGCATGACTATATGAAAACTAATTTTTTACTTATTTTTTTCTTCCTACCATTAACTTTTGTATATGCTCAAAAACCTCCAGAGTCAAAACAACCTTTTCGTTGTCTTACGTTGCAAATGACAGGCAAAACACGCAATATCCATTTTCATGAAGGTAGTGATATTATTTTAAAAACGTTTGGCAATAGGAAAAAACAACACCTCACAATCGTTCAGCTAAGCGATAGCTCATTTTTTTACTTTCCTTATGAAAACCAACATAGTATTTTTGATCTTCAAGAAATAAAATTCAGGGAGATTAAAAAAATATACTCTCATGGGGAAAAACAACTATTTGCCCTAAAAGGTATTGGGGCATTGGGCGGAGCAGGCGTTTTTCTATTTTCGTTTGATGTACTAAACCAACTCAAAAGCCCGCCTATTGTTATAAATCCTACTATCGTAGCAATCAGTTCGGGCTTTATAGGACTTAGTTTTATTATCAATAAACTTCAACATCCTGCTTACAAAATTTCTAAACGCCATTATTTACGGTTGTATCACATTGAAAACCCAAAATGGCATACTAAAAGTACTTTTTAATGGCTATCGGAAAATCAGGAATCGCTATTTCTGGTTCTTGAATTTCTGGATGCCAAAGTTTTTCCCATTCAAAGCTATAATAACCTTTGTATCCACCTTTTGTCAATACTTTTATTGCTTCTGCGAGGGGCGTTTCGCCCTTACCCAATAGTACGTATTCTTCTTTGCCATTGACCAAATTGGCATCTTTGATATGCGTATGGCGAATATATTGATGTAATTGCTGGTAAACAAAAGTAGGGCTTTCTTTGGTGACAGACCACATATTAAAAATATCCCAAACCATCCCAACATTAGGGTGTTCGGATGCTTTCATTATTTTTAATAGGATATCAGCCTGAATAACTTTTCCGTGAGATTCTAATAGAACGGTAACCGACGAGCCTTTGGCATAATCGCCAAGTTCCAATAATCCCTTTGTGATTAAATCAATGGTTTCGTCATCCCGTTGTTCTTTGGGTAAATCATTAGGGAATACCCTTATAAAGGGACAATCTAGCTTTGATGCTAAATCAATAAACCGTTTAGCATCGTCTAATTGTGCCTTGCGTTTGATAGGATGGGCATGGTGCAATTCTGTAGAAGAACCCAAATCGACAATTTTCAACTTATTATCGGCTACCTTTCTTTTAGTCTCTGCAATATTTACTGCACTAAACTCGGGACATTTTGTCAAATCCAATTGCTTTTGGATTCCTCTGATTTCTATACCGTCATAGGTATTCGCTACGGCATATTTCAAAATGGTATCAAAAGACCAATTAGGACAGCCTAAGGTTGAAAATGATAATAAGGGCTTGGTTTTCTTGAAATCCAAAGAAACTTCAAGCATAGCCAACCCTGCTATGGCGAGGGAGTTAATAAGAAAATCCCGACGGGTATTTGTATTCATGAGGTTTTAATTGTGATTGAGTGAATTAGTGATTGAGTGATTTTTTTGAAACTCATTTACTATGAAAGTACTTTGCTTATCACAACTTATTATCACCTAATTCCTTACGTCTTATGTCTAATTTCTTGATTCCTGCATCTTATATCTAATTTCTTGTGTGTAGTCTCTAATCTCTTCCTCCTCACAACCTCTGTGCTTTCATCTGCTTTACAGCATAGTCAACAGCCCTAGCAGTGAGTGCCATATACGTAAGCGATGGATTTTGAGTAGCCGTAGATGTCATGCAAGCACCATCCGTTACAAATACATTTTTACAACTATGCAACTGATTCCATTTATTGAGCAACGACGTTTTGGGGTCTTTGCCCATTCTGACTCCTCCCATTTCATGATTCTCTGAACCCGGCATTCTGTGGGTTTCGTATAACTGAATATTACTAAAGCCTGCCTTCGTGTACATTTCAGCAAATTGTTCATGAAAATCCTTCATCATTTTGCGGTCGTTTTCATCAAACTTTACTGATATTCTTAATTGTGGAATCCCATATTTATCTTTCAAATGTGGGTCTAACCTCACAGTACTTTCTTCTTTAGGAATGGTTTCGCCCATCATGTGTGAGCCTATTTTCCACAAGCCTAAATCATCCTTCAACAAGTCCCTTTTCAGGTTTTCGCCCATTTCATCAAAAGACTGAATAGGGCTCCTCGAAGCGGAAAAGCCAGCAGCATAGCCTCTTAGAAAGTCAGTTTCTTGTTTGAATACATTTCTGAACCTTGGAATATAGCTTGCATTGGGTCTACGACCGTCAGTTGTAGCATCTAACATCCCATCATACTCGGCTGAAATTCTGCCTTGATAGGTATGAAAAGCAATGAATTTACCCAATAGTCCATTATCATTCCCTAAGCCGTTTGGAAAACGCTTTGAAATGGAGTTCAACAAAATAAGGTTAGAATTGATGGCAGAGGCATTCAAGAAAATGATGTTCGCATAAAATTCCGTCATTTCTCGAGTAATAGCATCTATTACCCTCACCCCTTTAGCTTTGCCTTTTTGCTCATCATAGATAATAGAATGTACAACTGAATGCGGGCGAAGGGTAAGATTCCCTGTTTTCTCTGCCCAAGGAATCGTGGAAGCATTACTACTAAAATATCCCCCAAACGGACAGCCTCTTTCGCACAAAGTACGGTTTTGACATTTCCCGCGTCCTTGCTTTATATAAATCGGCTTACTTTCAGTAATATGCGCTGCTCTTCCGATAATCACATGCCTACTGGTTGCATAGTTTTTAGCCACTTGTTGTTTAAAATGCTTTTCAACACATGACATTTCGTGGGGTGCCAAAAACTCGCCATCTGGTAATTCAGGCAAGCCATCTTTGTTACCAGTAATACCTGCAAATTTTTCAACATAGCTATACCAAGGAGCAATATCTGCATAGCGAATAGGCCAATCTACTGCAAATCCATCACGAGCAGGCCCTTCAAAATCAAAATTGCTCCATCGTTGTGTTTGTCTGGCCCACAAAAGCGACCTCCCTCCTACTTGGTAACCTCGCATCCAAGTAAAAGGGTCATCTTGAATATATTCTTGTTCTGCATCTTTTACTAAAAAATGTAAGGTACTTTCTCCGAAAATATAATGGTCGCGTGGAATTTTATATTCGTCATGAAGTGCCAATGGTACTTTTCCATGATGTTCAAACTCCCAAGGGTTCATCATTGTAGTTGGATAGTCCGTTACATGTTTTACATCTCTCCCTCGTTCTAAAACCAACGTTTTTAAACCCTTTTCTGTTAACTCTTTTGCAGCCCACCCTCCACTAATTCCAGAGCCAATCACGATGGCGTCAAAAGTTTGTTTTTTATTACTATCAATATTAAAGTATGTCATATTGTCAATTACACTTGATGAGTCTATAGCCTTGAAAGCTAAATTTTTAGTTCAATTACTTAAATTAATCAATAGATTTTATAACTTTATCCTGATTAGTAAATCTAATTCTTCCATGCAACGCTTTCTACTGCTTTACCTGTCTATATAATTACTACACATTGCTCCCTTTTATTAAGATTTATACCTTACCTACAGCTTATAATTAATAATGATCTCTCTTGTAAATTCATGAGTTAAAATTCTGTTGGATTATTTCATAACCTGATTGAAATGCAAAAACTTTTATTCATTAGCATATTTTTTGTTTTATCAACTGTTTACAGTTTTGCACAAACAGACTGTACAAATATCGGTTTTGAGCTTGCTAATATTAGTGGTTGGACTGTTACTTCAGGAACCGTCACTGATAATGGCACAAAGACAGAGTTTGGTCCTGAACAATCTGGAGGAATTTATAAGATTACCAATAGTTCAAGTGGTTTTGACCCGAAAATAACGAATGAAAGAATTTCGATGGTAGCACCTGGAAGTAATTATTCGATTCAGTTAGGGAATACAACCGAAACTACGCCTGGAGGTGTATATCATCGATTAAGAACTTCTTTTATGGTGACACAAGACAATACCTTGTTTCAATATAAGTTTGCAGTTATTCTTCAAAATGATAATAACAACCATACTGATGCACAAAAACCAGCCTTCAATATCAACATTACTGATGAAAACGGTGACCCGTTGACTTGTAGTAATTTTAACATCCAACTTTCAAGGTCTGGAACTGCTTCTAATTTTAGTGTCCAAAATTATAATAGTGGGGGTAATATCGAGTACCGCAACTGGACGGTTGGCTCTATCAACTTGTTAAACTATATTGGAAAAAGAATTAATATTGAAGTGACGGCTCATGGTTGTACAAAACAAAAACATTTTGGCTATGCATATTTTGATGCACAATGTCTGAAATCAGAAGTAAAACCTATTGCCGCTTGTCCAGATGCTGATGGTTATATGACATTAAGTGCTCCTGATGGTTTTGAAAAATATACGTGGAGCAATGGCGAAACCACCCCTTCTATTAAAGTATTAGCAAAATTAGGAGATAAATATTCAGTTAAAATACTTCCACAGTCGAGCTTAGACCCTTCTTGCGAACTAAACTTAGACTATACCATTAAATACCAACACCCGTATAATACAATAACTGCTAAAATTTGTGAAGGCGAAAAATATACTCTTGGTACTAAGGATTACAAAACAAGCGGTACATTTATTGAAAATATACAAAGGACTAATATTTGCGACAGTACCGTCACCTTGAATCTTACCGTCAATCCGCTTCTTAAAAAATATCAAGATATTGTCATCTGTGCAGGTACTACTTTAAAGGTTGGTCCTGAAGTTTATAATGCCACAGGTGTATATACTACAACAATTAAGAATGCTGGGCAATGCGATAGTATTGTTACTACTAACCTGAAAGTGATTGACTTTGATGTCACCCTACAAAATAAAGATTTTAGTATCCTTTCGGGTGATAAAGTACTACTGAAAGCCATTGTATCCACTACGGGGAATTATTCTTATTTATGGCAACCCACGACTGATTTAAGTTGTGCTAATTGTGCGGAAACGTGGGCTAGCCCCACAACAACCAGACAATATTCTGTTTATGTAAGTAGTTTAGACGGCAAAGCATGTGAGAAAATAAAAGTAGCCAATATTTCCGTAAGGAGTTGTGGATTGGTTTTTCTACCAGATGCCTTTTCACCTAATAATGATGGTAACAATGACATTTTTTACGCTTTTGCCTCTGGATGTGTCAAACAAATCAAAAACATGAAAGTGTTTGACCGATGGGGAGAAGTTATTTTCTGGAAAGAAAACATCGTTCCTTCACAAGCAAGTTACGGGTGGGATGGCACACACAATGGTTTACCTTCAGACGCAGGCATATACGCCTATGAGGTAGAGGTAGAACTCAATGATGGCACTACTTATAACAGTCAGGGAAGTATTACGCTATTGCGATAATGGTTGATTGATTAAGATTAATTATTATTAATTAATTGTTAATGATATGTAATATAGTACCGAATTTGATTTTTAAATTAAACAAACCTCTCCTGTTTTCTAGTCATTTATGCCTATTTTACTAGTTTATTGAGTATTTATAGGCTTTTCCTTCCCTTATAATTAGTAATTAGAAGTAATTAATCCTTACTTTGTTTAACTAATTATTACAAGCGATTCGTGGTTTTGTATATCCAACGAGCAAAATCGCGACAATTATCCAAATTTAATGTATATGAAAAAATTATTCCTTACTGGGATAATTGGGTTGAAACTGTGCTCTTCGTTCGCCCAAGTTGTTCCTGAACCTCTTCAATACCATTGTTTCCGAAGTACAGAACCCCTAAAAATTGACGGTAAGCTCTCTGAACCAGCATGGCAAAAAGCTAAGTGGACAAGTTTTTTTGTGGATATTGAAGGAGATAAAAAGCCTAAGCCTTTGCAAGCTACTAGGGCTAAGCTTTTATGGGATGATACGCATCTTTATATAGCTGCTGAACTTGAAGAAAAAAATATCTGGGCGTATCAAAACAAAAAAGATCAGATTGTTTTTTTAGAAAACGACTTTGAAGTTTTTATTGATCCAGACGGAGATGCCCAAAACTACTTTGAATTAGAAATAAACGCTATCAACAATACCTTTGATTTATTTCTGCCAAAGCCCTACAGAAATGGTGGCAATGCCTTGATAAGTTGGGATATTAAACAACTTAAGACAGCGGTAAGTATAGAGGGAACAGTAAACAATGCCACAGACACGGATAAACGTTGGGTAATAGAAATGGCGATTCCATTTGCTTCAATCAGCTTAGATAATTATTTAAACAAACCAGAGGATTTGTCGCTTTGGCGAATAAATTTTTCAAGGGTTGAATGGAATCATGATGTGCAGGCGGGTAAGTATAGTCGCAAGAAAAAAGAAGATGGACAAGGTGTGCTTCCAGAATACAATTGGGTTTGGTCTCCACAAGGCAAAATTGACATGCACATGCCAGAAAATTGGGGCTACTTAGTGTTTTCTGATAAAAAAGTAGGGACAGAAGATTTTGATTTCTCTATTCCTGACATTGAAAAAGTAAAACAAATAGCTTGGGATATTTATCATCAACAAAAGGAGTACTTTGCTAAAAATCACCAGTATGCCAAAGAATTATCGCTTTTGGCGATAGACCCTACTATTCTTAAAACTAGCGAATTAGTACACAACATCGAAATAGAAGCTACTAGTCAAACTTTTGTAATAACGATTATTGACAAAGCAGAAAACAATAAAATATTCCTCAATCAGGACAGCCTCCTCAAGATAAGCAAATTGAAGTCTTTATAATTGTAACAATCTTCAACAAAAAACAAAGCAATGGAAAAACGTACTTTCTTAAAACAAATGGGCTTAGGAGCATTAGCTGTTGGTCAAAGTGTTAATTTACTTCAAACACGCCCTTTAGTTCCTGAGAAAAAAAGCACTCAACTAAAAAACTGGGTTTGGATAAACCCTGACCATAAGGAAACAGAAGACGTACTTACTGAACGTTATAAAAAATATAAAGCACATGGCATCACGGGTGTTTTCTTTGAAGCCGACGATGAAAAACATTTTAGAATTGCCAAAAAACAAGGATTGACTACGCATCGCTGGATTTGGACATTGAATAGAGGCGAAGAAAGTCTTTTGAAGGCTCATCCTGAATGGTATGCTATCAACCGCAAGGGGGAATCTTGTGCTACTAACCCTCCTTATGTAAATTATTATAGATGGCTTTGTCCATCTCGTCCAGAGGTAAGAGATTATCTAGAGAAGGCTGTTAAAACAGAATTAAGCAAACCTTATGTAGATGGTATTCACTTAGACTATGTACGTTATTGCGATGTGATTTTAGCAGTAAATCTATGGCAAGTATATGGTATCAAACAAAATCAAGAATTGCCTGAATACGATTTTTGCTATTGTGATGTTTGTCAGGCTAAATTCAAAGAATTGAAAGGGATTGACATCAAAACGGTAGAGAATCCCGACCAAAATTTATCTTGGCGTAAATTCAGATATGACAATGTTACTCGTCTGGTAAATCATTTAGCTAAAACGGCGGCAAGCTTTAAGAAACCTATTACTGCGGCAGTTTTCCCTACGCCAGAAGTAGCTAAAAGAATTGTAAGACAAGATTGGGTAAATTGGAATTTATCGGCTGTATGCCCAATGATTTACCATAAGTTTTATAAAGAAGACGTAAGTTGGATTGGCGATGCCGTAGAAGAAGGCGTAAAGGCATTACATGGAAAATTCCCATTATATGCTGGCTTGTATTTACCCGATTTTGATAGTAATGACGAAATTGTTCAAGGCATCAAATTGGCGTTAAAAAATGGTGCGGCTGGGATTTCACTATTTGGCAATGTAAATGATGATGTATTAAAAGCTTTAGTAAAAGGTACAGCTTAAATAATTGTTTTATTGACAACCCTATAAAATTTGAATTTATCCTTGAGAAGGGACTGATGTCACTTCTTAAGGATAAGCATTTTACTGAATAACCCTGCTTCAAGCAAAAGATTATTAATAAGTATAAGTTCATTATTGCCTACCCCAAAACGACATCTCCTATTTTCTGTTCTCGATAAAAAACAGGTTTAATGATATAATATTGCTGCCAGTTACCTGATTGAAAGTATAATTATTTTCAACATATTTTGTATTTAAACAATAGTGTATTTCATCAAAAAAGCTTTATTGGTACTAAGTATAATCAATACTGTTTTTATCCAAAACTTACCATATATCGAGATTGCTTTAATTTATTATTGTATAAATCACTGTATCTGCATAAATTAAGAGTATATTTAAATTACAATTAATATTATTAAACCATTTTACCTCTGTGTCTTTCACTCTTTCTAACCAATAAGAGGAGATAAAACTGTTTTCCTTACGACGAGATATTTTTTAATGTTATGACAAACTACTTAAAGAATGAATTAGACCTTCATCTAAAAAATGATGAAGAACTTTATGATTTTGTTCAAAAAAATGCGAAAAACGGTTTATGGTTTTGGGATTTGGAGGTATCAAATTTCTGCTGGATAAGCTCAGAAATTGAATTGATATTAGGCTACAATGCTATTTTTGAGTATTCTGTATTTGTAAATCAATTAATAGGCTTTTTCATTGATAATGATTTATTAAACCCTACTAGACTAACTGCTAATAATACTCCGTATCCTCAGTATTTATTGAAGTATATTCATCAAAATGGCTCAACAGTGGCGATGAACTGTGTTTGTAAGATTTTCTATGATGGTGAAGGAAATCCTCATAGACTTTTGGGTGCTAATACACTTGCCCAACATTATGAATTCCCACAGGTAACTTCTGATAAAACTTATAAATCAATAGGTACGTCTATCAAAAACAGTAATGTCTTATTTGTCATGAAAACCGACATTTATGATAATTATAATTTCATTAACGACAACTACCATCAGTTTTTTTGTTCTGATAAAGAATCTTTGCTAGGAACAAACGCTATGCTCTCTGTGATTAAAGATGACCATGAAGTATACAGAGAAACTATTATGAAATGCTTTAGGAGTCCACTTACCCCTTTTTCGGTCTTTCTAAGAAAAATAAATAAACATAGAGAAATCATTACTAATCAATGGGAATTTACAGCCCTAATAGATGATGAAGGCAAACCTTTTGAGATATTATGCATCGGCTACAACGTTTCTGATCATGTTAAGATAGAGAATGATTTATCAGTATTGGTAGCAAACATGACAGATTTACTAATTTCTGTCAATAATCGTGGCATTATTACGTACGTTTCACCCAATATTACAAAGCTATACGATTATGAAGTAAACGAAATAGTAGGGAAATTTTATGCGGATTTCATTCATCATAAAGATTTAGAAACAGGCATACATGCGATAAAAAACGCATTGATTTCGGGTGTGCCGTTTAAAAACCTAGAAATTAGGTTAAAAGAAAAACATGGTTCTTATTACTGGGCAAATATCAATTCTAGTATCAATCCGCTGAACAAGGAAACCATCATGGTGCTTAATGATATAACAGCCCGAAAACACGCTGAAATAGAGCTAACCCGAACCAAGACACTTTTGCAAGAGACTAATCAGGTAGCTAAAATTGGTGGATGGGAGCTTAATATTAGCACAGGTACGTTGTATTGGTCTAAAATTACGAAAGAGATTCATGAGCTTGATGAATGGTATCAACCTACTATTGAAGGCGGGATTAATTTTTATAAAGATGATAAAAGTAGAAGGGTGATAGCCAATGCCATAGAAAACTGTATTAATTTGGGAACTCCCTATGATGTAGAGCTTGAACTCATTACGGTCACTGGCAAAGAAATATGGGTGAGAAGCGTAGGTAAAGCAGACTTTTCAGATTCAAATAGAAAAAGAATTTATGGTACTTTTCAAGATATTACAGAAGCAAAGCTTGCTGAAGAACAACTCAAGAAAACAAAAGCTTTATTAGAACAAACCAATAAGCTAGCCAGAATTGGGGGCTGGTCATTTGATGTAGCCACAGGGGATATTTATTGGTCTGATGTAATAAAAGAGATTCTTGAAGTGAGCCTAGATTTTAATCCCACCTTTGAAATGGGAATTGCTTTTTATAAAGAAGGCTTTTGCCGAGAATTAATAGAAAATGCCATTCAGAACTGCATAGAATATAGAACACCCTTTGAAGTAGAAACTAAAGTAATAACTACCACACAAAAAGAAATTTGGGTGAAGCTTATAGGAAAACCTGAAATGGAAGACAACAAAATCAAACGAATTTTTGGCACATTTCAAGATATTCACCAGTCTAAAATAGCGGAAGAGAATAAAAAAAATATACAGAATTTAGAAATCCTTCTGACCCAAGAGAAGCAATTAAATCAGCTAAAATCAAGATTTATCTCGCTCACATCTCATGAGTTCAGAACGCCCTTATCAGTCATTTTAGGAAGTACGGAATTATTAGATGTTTACATTAGCAAAATAGAAGATGCCCAAATAAAATTTAAAACGAATAAACAATTAGATAATATTATTACGCAGGTTAATAGGCTAACAGGGATTATCACCGATATATTAAATTTAGAAAAGACCGCAGAAGGCAAAATTGTTTTACAAAAACAGCCTTTGTTGATTAAAGAGTTTCTTGAAAATATGGCTCAGGAATTTCAATATCAACCCAATGAACATAGAAGCCTAACATTATTTCTTCCTAGTGAAGAAAAAGAAATAATTTCAGATGAGTCTATCTTACGGCACGTCATGAATAACCTGATTGGCAATGCCTTTAAATATTCCAGAGGCATATACCAGAACCCCGAAATTCATTTAACTTATTTTGATAATCATTTTTGTATTAATGTAAAAGATTACGGGATAGGCATTCCCCAAACTGAGCAAAAATATTTATTTGAAACCTTTTTCAGAGCTAGTAATGTAATAAAAACCGAGGGAACGGGCTTAGGATTGAATATTGCCAAAGAATTTACGGAAAAGCTACAGGGTGAAATTAGTTTTGAAAGTGAAGAAGGAAAAGGGTGTAAATTTACGCTCATATTTCCTTATAGCATTTAAGTATAGCATATTGTCTTTTTACATCTTTATTTGTATCACTAGAGAGGGACTTAAGTTCCTCTCTAGTGATACAAATAAAGATGTAAAAAGCTACTGGCACCCTAACAACGTTATCGCCCTTATTTTCAGAACAATAGCAATTTTTCATTAACGTTTCTACCTGAAAATCAATTATTTAATTTTTATTTTTTAGCCTTTTAACTTACTTTTTCTACACTCTATTACTCCTACCTACAGCCATCACATAAACACAAAAAAGGATTGATTATAATTTACTTTTCGTCATTGTAAATAGACTTCCTTTTAATTAAATTGCTGAACATAAGCCTCTAATTTTAATATTCAAATAATTTACTTTGTTTTCTTACTTAGCGTAAAAACATTTTATCTTATGATAACCTTTGTCATAAATTTGCAAGTAATATAAGTTTATAAATATGGCAAATTATTTAAAAAATGAGCTTATAGCACTTATTCAAGCTGATTCAACCATTTTTGACTTTATTCAAGAATTTGCACTTGATGGATTTTGGTTTTGGGATGCCAAAACTCATAGCGATTGTTGGGTAAACCCTAAGTTAGCATCTATACTTGGTTATCATACAGATACGGAATACAACATCCTACAAAATCAATGGTTGGATATTTTTAAAGAGAAAGAGCTTTCCCTCCTCTCATCAAATAACCATAACACTATATGTTATGTTGATGCTATCACTACCTATTATGTCCATAAAGATGGGAGTATTATCAACATGAGTTGCTCCTTAAAGCATATATATGATGCGGATGGAAACATTAGTAAAATATTAGGTGCAAACACCCTACAGCATGACGTTAGTCCTCCACAAAAAGCAGATAATAATTTTCATACATCTATAGGCGAATCTATTATAAACAGTGAGTTTTTGTATGTAGTCAAAACAGATTTATATGGAAATTACACCTATATTAATGATTATTTTCATAAGGTTTTTAGTGTTGATAAAACAGCAATTTTAGGTACAAATAGATTATTATCAATTATTGAAGAAGACCGAGCGATTTGTCAGGAGACTGTCTTAAAATGCTTTTTGTATCCTTCAAAACCTTTTAAAGTAATTCTTCGAAAAAAGAATAAGCAACAAGAAATAATAACGAATCAATGGGAGTTTACAGGGCTGATAAACGATGAAGGAAAAACAATTGAGATACTTTGCGTAGGTCATAATGTCTCTGAACTAATAAAGACGGAGAACGATTTATCTATTTTGGTTTCAAACATGACCGATTTATTGATTTCAGTAAATCACCTTGGAATCATCACCTTTGTATCGCCAAACGTTACAACACTATATCAATATGACATAGATGAAATATTGGGCAAATTGTACTTAGATTTTGTACTAGATGAAGACATTGCACCAGCACTTCAGGCCGTTAGGAAAACGATTGCTACGGGTATTCCCTTTGTTAATCTTGAAATAAGACTAAAAAGAAAGGACGGTTCATGGTATTGGACGAGCATCAATTCTAGTATTCACCCTTATAATAAAGAAACGATTTTGGTAATTAATGATATTACAGCCAAAGTAGATTCATTAAACCAACTTAAACAAACCAAAGAGTTATTAGAAGAAGTCAGTGAAGTAGCTAATATAGGAGGTTGGGAATACTTCCCTGCCAGTAAAATTTTGTTCTGGTCAGATACTACTCGAAAAATCTATGATTTACCGAGTGAGTTCAGTCCTGATTTGAAAAAAATTCTTAAGTTTTTCAAAACTAAGAGTAAAAAAACCTTTTTGATGGCGCTAAAAAAAGGTATTCAAAAAGGGATTACGTCTAATTTGGAATTAGAGATTATTACTGCTAGGCAACGACATATTTGGCTGCGAAGTATTATTAAAACTGATTTCGTTAATGGTGTTTGTACGAGAGTATATGGTACTTTTCAAGATATAAATCAATTAAAAAAATCTGAAATTGCCAGAGAGAAATCATCAAAATTGTTGGAGCGTTTAGCCAAGCAAGTACCGGGAACATTGTATCAATTTCAACTTTTTGATGACAATCGCTACTTTTTCTCGTATGTTTCTCGACAGCTCATCTATTCGCAGGGATTAGAAAAATTAAATCCTGAAGAAAGGACTAAAGCATTGTTTAAACTCATCCACCCTGATGACTATGCAATGGTAATGGAGGAAATTCAAAAAACCTACAAAACCTTAGCTTTAACAGATATTGAGTTTAGGGTAATTTTACCTTCACAAAAAGAGAGGTGGCTAAAGGCAACTTCAACACCCGAACGATTGAGTGATAGTGTAATATGGCATGGTTATATGAGCGATATTACAGATAGGAAAATAGCAGAGGAGGAATTGAAGCAAACTAGAAATGTCCTTCAGGAAACCAATCAAGTGGCACGAATAGGCGGTTGGGAAGCAGACATCAATACTAATATTGCTTCTTGGTCACAGATTACAAGAGAAATACATGAATTTGATGAAGACGCTACTACTGTTAATGTTTCAGATGGCATAAGCCATTATAAAGAAGGTTATAGCAGAGAAAAAATCAAGAAAGTTTTTTCTGATTGTATTCAATTTGAAACGCCATTCGATGTGCAAGTACAATTGATTACAGCTAAAAACAGAGAAATATGGGTAAGGGTAATCGGCAAAGCTGATTTCAGCATTCCAACCAAAAAAAGAATATATGGTACTTTTCAAGACATCACTGATATAAAGCTAGCAGAGGAACAACTAAAAAGAACAAGAGATTTGCTTGAAGAAAGCAATAGAGTAGCACGTGTGGGTGGGTGGTCTATAGATGTGGCTTCTAATACCATTTATTTGTCTAAAGTAATCAAAGAAATTGCCGATATACCCTATAATCTTCAACCAACTATTGAAGAAAGTTTGTTATTTTATAAAGAAGGAATTAGTCGGCAGCTCATCACCAACGCTGTTCACAATTGTATTCAACTAGGTACTGCATTTGAAATTGAAGTACAAATTGTGAATGCTCAACATGAAGGAACCTGGGTAAAAGTTATCGGAAAAGCAGAATTGGAAGGCGAAAAAGTAAAAAGAGTATATGGTATTTTCCAAGATATCAATCAATACAAAATAGCAGAACAAAATGCGAAGAATCTTCAGAAGTTAGAGGTTTTGTTGACGAAAGAAAAGCAATTAAATCTTCTTAAATCAAGGTTTATTTCATTAACCTCACATGAGTTCCGCACACCCCTTGCGGGTATTTTAGGTAGTGCAGATTTATTAACCTTGTATGTGGAAAAGGTAGGGAATGAGTTCATAAAAAATAAAATACAAGAGCACATTAATCATATAACCTCGCAAGTGGATAGACTGACGGGCATTGTGGCGGATGTACTAACCTTAGAAAAAACCGCCGAAGGCAAAATCATTGTAAAGCTTAAAGCGACAGCTATTAAAGCCTTTTTAGAAAAATTAACCAAAGAATTATATATTAACCTTCGTGAGGACAGAAAGCTAACCATGATTTTGCCAGAAGAAGAGAAAGAAATCTTGACTGATGAATCATTATTACTCCATATCATGAATAATTTAATCAGTAATGCTTTTAAATATTCACGCGGGGTAAACAAAAGTCCTGAGGTTCAGTTACTCTACAATGAACATTGTTTTATTATCATTGTTAAAGACTATGGAATGGGTATTCCCGCAAAAGATCAACAACATTTATTTGAAACTTTCTTCAGGGCAACGAATGTAATTAGTACAGAGGGTACGGGCTTAGGATTAAGTATTGCCAAAGAATTTACCGAAAAACTAGGCGGAACGATAGATTTTGAAAGCGAGGAAGGAGTTGGAAGTATATTTACGTTAAAACTTCCTTATTAAAATTTGTAAACTCTTTCTTTGAAGAAGACAAAAATTATTGTAAATTAATTAACCATTTATTTATGAAAAACTTACTTTATAAATCACACAATGAAAACTAAAATATTATTTGTTGAAGACGACGTTGTTCTTAGGAACAATTACGTTGAGATTTTAGAGTTATTTGATTTTACCGTCATCCCTGCTGAGGATGGTGAAGAAGCGATGGAAATTCTTCAAAATGAATATATAGATGTAATTGTTTCTGATATAAGAATGCCCCGTATGAATGGTTTACTATTTTTGAAGAATGTCCGTGCCGAAGAAAAGTGGGCTAATTTACCTTTTATTTTACTATCTGCACATGCTGAAAATTCTGATTATGAAAACGGAATAAAAAGCGGAGCCAATGAATATTTAACAAAGCCTATCAGAGGCAAAGATTTGGTAAATGCTATTCAAAATGTAATTGCTGAAGTACAATAAATAATATAACTGCTAATAAAAATACTGTACTGCTAAATAAGTATTAAAGAGTAGGCCCTAAGATGTGATTTAACCTATATAAACAATAGTAATGGAAGATAGTCAAATTTCTTCAAATGAAATCCTTCGTTTGTCCGCCCTAAAGGAATTAAATTTACTTGATACTCCCGCCGACCAAGATTTTGATGATATAATCACTTTAGGTATACAGATAAGTGGTGCTACTATTGCTTTGATTAGCCTTATGGATTCAGACCGCCAATGGTTTAAATCAAAAATTGGTATTGACTTTTGCGAAGTATCTCGCAATGACTCTTTCTGCAAGCACATCATCCAAACAGAGTCTATGATCCTAGTGGAAGATGCACTTAATGACGACCGCTTCAAAAATAATCCCTTCGTGATAGGTGAGCCTTATGTGCGTTTCTATTTAGGTATTCCCATCAAAAATCAAAAAGGATTTATACTAGGCACTCTGTGTATTCTTGATACTAAAATATTAAAATTAAGCTCCCGACAAATTAATAGCTTGCAGATTCTGGCGAGACAAGCTCAATCTTTATTTAATAAAAAATCGGAGCTTCTTCATTCAGAGAAAATCCTTTCTACTTATGTAAACAACACCCTAGATTCTATTATTTTATTAGATAAAGATAAAAACATCATCGATTCTAATAAGATTTTTCAAAAGAGAGTTAGGGAATTATTACACAAAGAATACCATCAAGGAGCGAATATATTTGACTACTCGCATCCTTCCACACATAGTCTTATTAACGAACACTTCGCCAAAACTATCCTTGGCGAAGAAATAAAAACAGAAATGTTTATTCCCTTTGATAGTGGTGATAGGTGGTATAAGGTTCTGTTTTTCCCAATTAGAGATTCTTTTCATGAAATTATTGGTGTAATGATTTCATTGACTAATATTACTGACCAAAAAAACTATGAAAAACAATTACAGTCGCTAAATAATGAACTTAACTTTCATTATACGAACTCGCCATTAGGGGTAATTAATTGGGATAGTACTTTGACCATTAAAAGTTGGTCAGAACAAGCGGAAGTGATTTTTGGCTGGAAAGCCTTTGAAATTGTGGGGAAATCATTATCTGAAATAAATATTATTCACGAAAGTGATGTCGTTAAAGTAAGCGAGTATGCTGATGAAATGCTGAGTGGAAGAGTAAATAGGCTGACTTCAAAAAATAGAAATCTAACAAAAACAGGAGAAACTATTTATTGTAATTGGCACAATTCTATCTTAAAAGATGAAAATGGCAAAGTGATTTCTATTTTATCTTTAGTAGAAAACGTTACGGATGTTATCAAAATCGCTAGAGATTTAGAATTAAAGAAAAGTAATTACGAGGCTTTGATTAACAGCACAGACGATTGTATTTGGAGTATAGATACTAATTATCGGTTAATCACTATGAATAATGCATTCCTAAAGAGTTTGGATTTTTCATTAGAGACTAAATATAATATTGGCGATTCAGTATTTAAAACTCCAATGCCTGATGCACTAAAAGAATTTTGGAAAGATTTGTACGATAGAGTATTCCAAGGGGAACACTTTACGACTGATTTGCAACTACCCGATTTAAAGCCTAATGGTGACGAAGAAATACATTTTGAAATTAAAGCAAATCCTATCTCAAAAAATGGAATAATAGTAGGGGCTGCCTTATTGTTGAGAGACGTATCTGAACAAAGAATTGCGGAACAAAAATTATGGGAATCTGAAGCAAACCTCCAAGCTATTTTTAACACAACTGATACTGGCTACATCCTTATTAACAATCATTTAGATGTAGTTTCATTTAATAAAATTGCTAGCGATATTTCTTCGCAGAATTTCTTTAATGCCAATAAAAAAGCGAAAATAGGAACTCCTATCTTAGATTATTTCCCTGAAGAAAGAAAACCTATCCTTCAGAAAATGATGCTGACCGTTTTGGAAGGCAAGAAGATTGAATACGAAATCAATTTCCCCCAACCCAATGGCACAACAAACTGGTATTACGTAAGATTATACCCCATAGAGAACAAAACGAATCAGAACTATGGACTGGTAATGGCGTTATCGGATATTAGTAATCAAAAACTCTCTGCTATTGAGCTGAATATCAGCAAAGAAAGATTTGACCTCGCCGTAAAAGGCTCTAGTGACGGAATTTGGGATTGGGATATTGCCCACAACATCACTTATTTATCTCATAGATTTAGGGATATGTTGGGGTACCCTCATGATGAAATATACCTCAATATTCCATTTCTTACTTTTTTGAAAGAATCGAGCCACAATGATGATGTAGATTCGGTTACTTCTGCTATTAACAGACACCTTGAACAACGTGATATTTTTCATCATGAGTTTAGGCTAAAAACTACAACAGATATTTATCGATGGTTTTTAATTCGTGGGCAAGCTACGTGGGATGAAGAAAATCGTCCTTCAAGAATGGCTGGTTCATTAACAGATATTACCGAGCGTAAACTAGCGGACAAGCAATTACAACAAAGCGAAAAAATGTTTAGCGATTTAGCTAAAAACTCGCCAGGTATTGTTTTCCAATTCTGTGTTGAACCTGATGGTTCTTCTTATTTCACTTATTTAAGCGATAAAGGTCATGAGATATTTGGGACTTTGATAAATGATAAAGACTGGGCATCAAAAATAAAAATTTCTCATAAAGAAAGGAATGCTTTCTTCAACTCTATCGCAGTGGCTATTCTCAACAAAAAAGAATGGAACTATGAAGGAGAAATAGAAACAAAGGATGGCAAGAAAAAATGGTTTCAGGGACTAGCAAGTCCGATAATTAAAGAAGATAAAATCACGTATAATGGAATATCTTTTGATATTACTGAAAGAAAGATTGCAGAGGAAGACCGTAAGAATTTACGAAAATTAGAAATCTCTCTTGCTAAAGAAAAGGAAATTAGTAACCTAAAATCAAGGTTTATTTCTCTGACTTCTCATGAATTCAGAACGCCCATTACGGCCATTGTCACAAGTGCTGACTTATTGGATTTTCACACCAAACAGATTGTTGGCGATAATGTTCTAAAACATAAAATTAAAATGCATATCGACAAAATAATCCTCCAGACTAGTCGACTAGAGGGCATGTTGAAAGATATTTTAATCATTGGCAAAACAGCGGACGGGAAATTGCCTGTTAAACCTCACCCTATTAACATTAATAAATTCTTGAATGATATTAATAGTCAATATTATACCAATAGAAAAGATGGTAGGAAACTAAGGATGTTCTTGAGCGAAGAATATAAGGAAATATCTACTGACCCTGTTTTATTAAGCCATATTATCAGTAATTTAGTCAACAATGCCTTTAAATATTCTGCTAATGCCCAAGAGCCAGAGCTTCATTTAAAGTATTATCCTTCATTTTTTTCCATTACCGTAAAAGATTATGGGATAGGTATTCCTCCAGAAGACCAAGAACATTTATTTGAAACTTTCTTTAGAGCCAATAATGTCTTGAACATTGAAGGTACAGGCTTAGGATTAACTATCACCAAAGAATTCACCAAAAAATTAGGGGGTGATCTCAACTTTAGTAGTAATCAATCCAAAGGAAGTACTTTTATACTTAGACTTCCCTATTCATTGTAAATTTTAATCAATTTGTAATACTGGGATTTTGAGGATAACCTCAAAAATATTAGCATTTGTATTCACTTCTAAACTTCCCCTTTGTTTGGTAGCCCATTCCTTTACAATGTATAAACCCAATCCAGAGCCATTCATATCTTTAGAGTAATGTGCCTGATAAAAGGGTTTTATCAACGCTGTACTCATAGAATATGAGCCTTTATAATAGTTTGTTATTTTTAATACAAACATATTATTTTCTGAAAAGGCTTCAGAACGTATTTCGAACCTAGGGTCAGAATACTGAATTACATTTTGAAGTAATTCAGTAAGCATTTGCTCTAGCAATTCTCTGTCACAACCAAACCAAAAAGAGCTTTCACCTTTAAAAGAAATATCAAATTGGATATTTGTACTATTCTTTAAGAAATCGAAAATGGTTTGGTGCAACTCAGAAACATCCACATTTGCTTTGCTGTGAGAATTTCCCCAAGGGTCTACCCTATGTGCTAATTGATTATACCACAACAGTTTACGAGTTACCCTAAGCATCCTTTGACCAGAAACTTGGATAGCTTTTACAATACTATTGGCATCTTTTAAATCATTTTGGTTAATCATCTCTTCAAGGAGCGTACCAAAGTTGATGATGCCATTCAAGGGTGTTAGGTATTCGTGTGTAGAAATTTGGTAGAATACATCAATGGCATTTTTCCTTGTTTCAATCGCAGCGTTTACTTTTTTAGCTGAGCTTATTTCTATCCTTGCTTGAATAGTTTCAATTAAATCTTTTGACGAATAAGGCTTTGTTAAAAAATCGTCGGCTCCAAGATTCATCCCTTTTCTCTTGTCTGTTAAATCTGCTAAGCCCGATAGGAAAATAAAAGGTAAATTAATAAATCCCTTGTCTTGCCTTATTATTCTCAGGACGTCGAACCCATCCATTGAGTCTAGCATAATATCACAAACCACCAAGTCTGGAATAATCTCTTCTATTAGCAAAATTCCCTCTTTACTACTATTAGCTACAAAACATTCATAGCCATTGAGCGTTAAAATTAAACTAGTATTTTCAGCAAGAAGTAAATCATCTTCAATGAGTACTATCCTAGACATGTCTTTATCGTTTAGTCGGTAGATTATTTCAAATATAAGTACCTCAATATCTTAAATTTGGTTGCTTTATATTCATCACGTTCATAAATTTTAATATTATTTGTACTACATAATACGTTAAAAATAAACAATTTATCAGTCTTTTCATAGAAGTAATATATTCTATTTCTCAAAAACAAGATAATATAT